>NZ_JBFUKU010000377.1:0-4291 GCF_056400685.1 Pseudomonas sp. P5_A12
TTCGAACGTCTCATGGTCGACTCTGGCGTGCTGCTGTTCAAGTACTGGCTGGAAGTCAGCCCGGAAGAACAGTCACGGCGCCTCAAGGAGCGCATCACCGACGGGCGCAAGATCTGGAAACTGTCGCCGATGGATATCAAATCCTACAACCGCTGGGACGACTACACGCGCGCGCGCGACGATATGTTCGAAGCCACCGACACCGACTGGGCACCTTGGCATGTCGCCCGTTCCGAAGACAAGAAATCCGTACGGCTGAACGTGCTGACTCACTTGCTGGAGAACATCCCCTACAAAAAAATCAAGCAGGAAAAAATCGTGCTGCCCAAACGTAAAATCGGCAGCTACAAGGCCGCCAACTATCCGTTCAAATACATCGCTGAACCCTACTGAGGGCTCAGCGCGACGCGACGGCCTATTCTTCGGTTTGGGCCGCTTTCGCGGTTTCTTCGATGGCACGGATACTGATTGCCGCAAAGATGGCCGTCATCAGCACGCCGTTGAAACCAAGTGCCACTGAAAGGATGCGCGAGAGGGTCGTTTTCGGTACCAGGTCGCCGTAACCGATGGTCAAGCCGGTCACGAACCCGAAGTAGATACCGTCAAACGGCCCCCACCCTTCCAGTTGGCCGATGATGATTCCGAACAACACAATCGTAAACAACAGGATGGAGAAAATCGGCCAGACTACAAGAAAGTAAAACCACACTGTTGAGTAAAACTCTCTACGGACGTGCTTTGCAAAGGAACGTTTCATGTCGTGAGTTTCCTGAGGTTTACGTTGGCGACAGTTGATTGCGTGGGTAACGACACCTGACAGCTTGGCACAAGTGTGGAAAAAGGAGATTTGGATGGCCGACTCAAGCAAAAAAATGAGCCTCACGGGGCTCACCACACTGGTGATGGTCAACATGATGGGTTCGGGCATCATCATGCTGCCGACGAGCATGGCTCAACTGGGGGCCATTTCATTGTTGTCATGGATCGTCACGGCCATCGGTTCCATGGCCATCGCTTACTGCTTTTCGCAGTGCGGCATCTACTGTCAGCGCTCGGGCGGGTTGTCCGCCTACACCGAAGAGGCGCATGGCAAATCAGGTTTCTTCCTCTGTTCGTATCTGTATTTTCTGTCGCTGGCCATCGCCAACGTCGCCGTCGCCATCTCCGCCGTGGGTTACATGACCTCGTTCCTGCCTTGGCTGGGCAGCGGCGCAATTCCCCTGTTCATCGGTACGGTGGGGCTGTTGTGGTTAACCACCGTGGCCAACTTCGGCGGCCCCGGCATCACCGGCAAGATCGGGGCAATTACCGTCTGGGGGGTGATCATCCCGGTGGCGGGGCTGAGCATTATCGGCTGGTTCTGGTTCAAGTCGGATGTCCTGGTTGCCGCTTGGAACCCGAACAACCTCACCAACTCCGAAGCGATCAGCAAGGCAATCCCGCTGACCCTCTGGGCTTTTCTGGGCATGGAGTCCGCGRCCCAAGCCTCCGATGCGGTGGAGAACCCCAAGCGCACCGTGCCGCTCGCCTGTCTGTTCGGCACCCTCGGCGCCGCCGTGGTCTACGTGCTGTCGACGACCGTCATCCAGGGCATCATTCCCAATGCCGAACTGGCCAACGCATCGGCGCCCTTCGCGCTGGTCTATGCGCAAATGTTCAACCCCATGGTCGGCAATATCATCATGGCGCTGGCAGTGATGGCGTGTGTTGGCTCGCTGTTGGGGTGGCAATTCACGTTGGCGCAAACGGCGAAGATGACTGCAGACCAGGGGATGTTTCCGAAACTGTTCAGCAAGGTCAACTCACGCAACGCCCCGCTCATGGGCATGCTCGCCTGTGGTGTGTTGCAGACACTGATGGCCTTGTCGACCATTTCACCCAATGCCAGCGAGCAGTTCGGAAAGCTGGTCAATCTTGCCGCCGTGACCAACCTGATTCCCTACGTGACGGCGCTGACCGGGTTGTTTGTCATGATGTACAAGGCCTCGGTATCGCCGAAGGTCTATCTGCGTAATACACCGGCGTTGCTGATCGCGGTCGCCTATTCGTTGTATGCCCTGCATGCCTGCGGCAAGGACGCCGTGTTCGGCGGCGCCTTGGTCCTGGCCTTCGGCTACCCGCTCTATGGCTTGCTCGCCAAACGCTTTGCCACTGTGTCTGCAACCGGTCAACCCAGGGTCGACACCCCTTAGGCCTGGATTTCGGACAGCACTGACATCTGCACATGGGGAACAGGGACATGAACGCACAACGAACCAAAACCACCGCACGGCTGCTTGCTTGCCTGCTGTTGATGGTGCCGCTACTGGCCGGTGCCAGCACCCTTGAACGCGTGCGTTCGAGCAATACGTTGACCCTTGGCTACCTGCCGGACTTCGCCCCTTTCAGTTACAAGGAAGGTGACAAGGTCCAGGGTTATGCCATCGGTCTTTGCGAAAAAATCGCCGACAAGGTCAAGGCCGAACTGGGGTTGCCCGAGTTGCAGGTGCGCTACCAGCCCGTCACCACCGAGGATGAGATCAGTGCCGTCAGTTCGGGCAAGGTCGACATCCTCTGCACGCCGACACCGCGGACACTTGAGCGCCGCAAGTCAGTGAGCTATTCGGTGCCGGTTTACACCGCAGGCCTTTCAGTGGTGGTGCACCAGGATGCTCCGGCACCACTGCTTGATGTGCTCAACGGCAAAGTTGCCCATACCGGACCGACCTGGCGTGCAACCGTCAACCATGGGCTGACCAACCAGACTTATGTCACCACCAAGGGCGGCGTCAGCGAGGCGTGGATCCGTCAGCAGATGCGCTTGCTCGGCGTGGTCGCCACGCTGATCACAGTCGACACCACCGCCGCCGGCCTGGAATTGGTCGCCGAAGGCAAAGCGGATGCCATGTTCAGTGAACGAATGATGCTTCGGAACCTCCTCGACAGCCATTACCCCACCGGCAATCTGGTGTTGCTGGAGCGCATATTCGAGTACGCCCCGACGGCCATGGCGGTGCCGCGCGACGATGAAGATTTCCGTCTGCTGGTCGACACCACGCTGAGTGAAATGTACCGATCCGGGGAGATTGAACAGGCGTACGACAAGTACCTGGAAGGCGCCAGCGAAACGACAAGAAAGCTGTTCAAGGTTTATGCGCTGCCCTAGCGCCGGCAAACTCGCAGGGTGAAGGCTAGCGAATAAGTCTGGCGAGAAAGCCTGCAAAAAAAAGGAGCGCGACAAACCGCGCTCCTGTTCTTTTTGTGCCTGGGCCACGAAGCCAATGGCCGGGTTAGCATCGAATAGCTTGATGAAGCCGCCGGAGTTGTGAGCACGAAGAACTGTACGAAGTGATTGCCGTCGGAGTTCGGACGTAGCCCGTACGGCCTGTCTGCACCTGACCAACTGCGCGAACGCCTTCGCGACGCCCAAGAAGAGGCGCAGACGCAGCGCTAATACACAACCCCTTACTCTTTGACTTGAAACTCCAATTTTTCAGATTTCTTTTCAATGCCGGCATCTTTGACGATGTAATACGAATAGGCACGGTTATTTGGGACGAAATTTTTCTCAAAGATGTCTTTTGGAACGAGGAAAGTGATGGATGTTTCCACCGGATCAACTAATACGATCTGCACACTCCAAAAATTGTCGTATGAGGTCTCAACAAAAATCTCGAGTATCTGACCTGCCACCATCTTCCCGTACGTATGAACCACTCCGTGAGCCACGTCTTTCAGTTTCGAGACATAAAGCACTCCTCTATCTATATCGATAATACGGGGCATAACTAGTTCTATCTGTTCTTCGGTCATTTCTAAAATCCTTATTTTGATATATCAAACCATTTGATAAATGCCATTCTGAAAGCAGCACCTTTATGAAGTCGGGTTATTCGACTCCCGAGCAATTAAGGCTTCAGACGCAGAAAGCCGGCTACTGTCAGAAATTACAGTTCCGACCAACGGTAAGTCTCCGGTACCTGCCTGCATCTAACCAACTTGCCGCAAATATCTACGCCATGTCCACGAAGAGGCTGGATGTTTATAAGTACGCATAAAAAACCCGGCCTCATCGGCTAATGCCGATCAGTTAAGCCCTCTTGCTTGACCTTTGGCCGCAAGAAATCAAAATCCGATACCTGAATTGGTATCGGATTTTTTTATGCGTCTCGCTCGGGCACTGGAACTGACTCACAACATCGCCTCCACTCCCCACGCCATCGAGGGGTTGGATTCGTTGCTCGATCCTTCTTTGGTCGAGCAGGCACTGGAACAGGCAGGCGTAGCAACCTTGCGCAAGCGCCGTCTGCCG
>NZ_JBFUKU010000378.1:0-4276 GCF_056400685.1 Pseudomonas sp. P5_A12
CCTCTATGCCACCAACTTCCTGGTCATGGAAACCCTGGCGGCGGTAGGCGTCTACTACGTATTGATCGTTACCGTGTTCGGCTTTTTCCTGCAGCGTCTGGAGCGCTACCTGGACCTGAACTTCCGCAAGCCGCAAACACTCGACGCAACCGCCGTTGCCAAGCTCAAGGCCTGCGCCGAAGCCTTGCCAGACAATGCGCGTAAAGCAGCAGGCAACAACCTGACGCCGATCCTGCAACTGAAGAACATCCAGAAGAGCTATGGCACCCACAAAGTGCTGCTGGGTATCGACCTGACTGTCGAATACGGCCAGGTGGTCTCGATCATTGGCCCATCCGGTTCCGGCAAGACGTCGCTGATTCGCACAGTCAACGGCCTGGAAAGCATCGATACCGGCGACATTCTGTTGTTCGGCGAAACATTCATCGAAGCGTCGGACAAACCCGATAGCTCCCGCTTGCGCAAGGGCGTGCGGCACATTGGCATGGTGTTCCAGAACTTCAACCTGTTCCCGCACCGCACCATTCTCGACAACGTCACGCTGGCGCCGCGTTATCACGGCCAGCCGGGCGAGCTGAGTGAACATCGTGCTTATGCGCTGCTGGACAAAGTCGGCCTGCTGGCCCATGCCCACAAATACCCGCATCAACTCTCCGGCGGGCAGCAACAGCGCGTGGCAATCGCGCGGGCCCTGGCGATGGAGCCGCAGATCATGCTGTTCGACGAGCCGACCTCGGCCCTCGACCCGGAACTGGTCAACGACGTGCTGAATGTGATCCGCGACCTGGCCAAGGAAGGCATGACCATGCTGATCGTGACCCACGAAATGGACTTCGCCATGTCGATCTCCGACCGGGTGATTTTCATGGAGAACGGCAATATTCAACTCGATGCCGCGCCTGAAACCATACGATGCGAAGCCGAAGGAGAGCGTGTGCGGCGCTTTATGGGCATCGATGCTCCAACACCAAACCGCTCTGCAACGGTGGATCTTGCATGAATCGGCAACCGCTTTCTTTAAGCTTCCCTCTGTCAGGAAAACGCCCATGAATCTTGGAATCGCGGGACGCTGGGCGCTGGTTTGCGCCGCCAGCAAGGGTCTGGGTAAAGCCTGCGCACAGGCACTGGTCCACGAAGGCGTGAACGTGGTGATCACTGCTCGGGGCGAACAGACGCTGAATGAAACAGCCCGTCAGCTCAGAGCGATCAATCCTGAAGTGACGGTCATCGCCGTCGCCGGAGACATTTCGACGCCTGAGGGTCGGGCCGCAGCGCTCATGGCCCATGAGCATTTCGATATTTTGATCAACAACGCCGGAGGCCCGCCTCCCGGGGATTTCCGCGAATGGAATCGTGACGCCTGGCTCAAGGCGCTGGATACCAACATGCTGACCCCTATCGAGCTGATCAAGGCCACCGTCGACGGCATGGCGACACGTGGATTTGGCCGAATCATCAACATCACTTCGAGTGCCGTGAAGTCCCCTATTGAAAGCCTGGGTTTGTCCAATGGTGCGCGCAGTGGTCTGACGGGGTTCATCGCAGGGCTTGCCCGGCAAGAAAACATTGCCAGTCGGAATGTGACGATCAACAACCTGCAACCGGGCTCCTTCGATACCGATCGACTGCGTGACAACCTGGTCGCGGCCGCCCACGAGTCGGGGCAAGACAGTGAGGTATTCCTTGACGAATGCCGTCACGAAATTCCCGCCAAACGCTTCGGCTCACCCGAGGAGTTCGGTGCATTGTGTGCCTTCGTTTGCAGCAGCCATGCGGGCTACCTGACCGGGCAGAACCTGTTGATTGATGGCGGGGCCATTCGCTCCAGCCAATAATGGCGGCAGGACTCTCTGCACAGGCAGCGATCGACCTTCAGTCCATAAGGAAGGTCGCTGGCCGAGTCAGGTCAGGCGGTTCAGAAGTATCTCGTACTCTTCCCACCAGAAGACCAGGGACAACAACGCCAGTCCGCCAGCGCTTGCCATGACTAGGCGCACCCAATCTGCCATCGTCTTTCGGAGATCCATATTCCGTCCTCCTTCTGGGTGGGTGAATGTGTACAGCACTGGGTTGGTTCGACGTCTTTATCGTCGGAACCTTCGGCAAGCACCGAATGTTCTACGCACATATTATTATTCTCTTTCAGGACTGACGGTCATACGGCCTGGCATTGCAAGCCGCCGAATAGCCGGGCTTGCAGCGCACACCATGAGAAAGAGTTTATCGACGGCGGGACTGCCAACATTGCATTTGGCGACAGCGCGTTGTCATTTCATGACAATCGATGTCCGTTGATCGGGGATGGTATTGGGCCACTGGCGCAGACAAATACGTCCTCACCGAGACGCGGCTGCTCCCGGCAAAAACCCAACGACTTATCGAGTTCTTACGTGAGCAACTTCAGGATGCCTGGGGCTGATCAGTCTCCGCTGTAACAGGAGTGGGATGACATCAGAGAAAGGGCATCCATGCCCTGCATTGCGCTAGAGCGTTGCGTCGATTTTTTTCGCCGCCGCTTCACTGACCCAGGTGTGCCAGATTTCCGGGTGTTCCTTGAAGAAAATCCTCGCCAGCTTGGGAGAATCGATGTGTTCTTTAGTCATGCGGGCCAGGTTCTGGTTTAACAGGTCGATCGGCAGATTGACCTTCTCCAGCACGGTCACCAGCTCTGGCGCCTGCTCGTGGAAAATGCTGGAGAGCCCGACTTTGATGCTGATTTTTTTATCGACCCCTGGTTTCTCTTCCAGCTTGACCAGATCGACTTGCCCCATCAACGGCGTCGGTGACCAGTAATAGAACAGAATCGGCTCGCCACGCTTGTAGCTCGACAGGACGGCGGCATCCAAGGCCGGGCCGGTACCTGGGCGGAAGTTGGTGTAGCTCGCTTCGAGGCCGTAGCTTTTAAGCATTTCGCTGTTTTCCAGCTCGCAGGTCCAGCCGGCCGGGCAGTTGTAAAAACGCCCTTTGCCCGGCTCTTCCTGATCCTTGAAGAGTCCGGTGTACTGCGACAGGTCGGCGATGCTTTTCAAGTCGGGGGCCTTGGGCTTGAGGTTGCGTTTGGCTTCGCCCTCGACCACATACCGCGGCACATACCAGCCTTCGGTTGCACCAATGATCGGCGCGCCAACCCCGACGACCTTCCCGCTGTCCGCAGCCTTGTTCCAGACTTCGCTTCGACCGACCCATTCTTCCGCCAACACTTGAATGTCATTGCTGCTCAGGGCGCTCTCCATGGTGATGGAATTGCCCGGCAACGTGTCGATCTCGCAGCCATAACCTTGCTTGAGCACTATCTGCAATACATCGGTGAGCAGCATGCCGCTTTCCCAATTGAGTCCGGCAAACTTCACTGGCTTGCCCRACTCGCACCAACCGGAGGCCTGGCACATACCACTGCCCGCCAACAGACCGAGGGAAAGCAATGGGGCTATCAGGTTTCTTCTAATTTTCACAATCGCACGCTCCAACACAGTGAACAGGATTATGGCAGTGCAAATGTTCGCCACATCAGTGGCGAACAACGTGAAACTCAAGCGCCTTGATGTATCGTCGGGAACCAATCTTCGCGCAGTCTCTGACCGGTCTGCATCGCATGCCCTGGATACGGTGGTGAGGTCCGTCCTGGACGCTCGATGTAGCGGATATCGTCGCCCAGCCAGCGAAGCGACAACACTCGGCGCCGTTGCGCCGACGCATTGCCTCTGGCGCCATGCACCGTGCGGAAATCGAACAGCACTGCATCGCCAGGCTGCATCTCCCATTCGAGTACTTGCATACCCTCTTCCGAATCCGGATCGGGCGCGTCGCGGTAACCGTCAGCGTCCTGGTAGAAATCACTTTGATCGGCCCAGTGCACCGGTTTTATCCCTTTCTCCCAACGGTGTGAGCCGGCAAGAAGCCGCAGCGTCGATTCGCGAACCGGGTCCACCGGTATCCAGAAACTGACGCTCTGATTGCCTTCGACGAAATAGTAGGGAATGTCCTGATGCCAAGGCGTGGCCTTCTGCGCGCCCGGTTCCTTGACCAGCACATGATCATGAAAGAACTGTGCCGAGTTCGAACGCATGACGGCTGCCGCGACGGAGGCGGCAGGTGACTCTTGCACCATGGCGCGGAACTCGGGGATTCGCTGCCAGTTGCAGTAGTCATCAAAAAAGCCCCCCGGTTTGTCATCCTTCTCGACGTATCGGCTGGCGTAAACACCCGGCTCGGCGAGGTTGCGCTCGATACCGGCGGCAATGGTCTCGATCCAGTCGCTGAAGACGCCGCGCAGGCA
>NZ_JBFUKU010000379.1:0-4266 GCF_056400685.1 Pseudomonas sp. P5_A12
GTGACGAGCAGCGGGCAGACTTGCGGACGATAAAGCTCAGGCCCGAGGGCCTGAGTATTAAATCGTGCGGTACTTTACCGGAGAATTGAGGTTTACGCGGTTTCTACCGTCGGAAAACTCTTCACCAGTTCGTCCAAAGCTTTGAGCTGGGCCAGAAATGGCTCCAGTTTGTCCAGACGCAAGGCACAAGGGCCGTCGCATTTGGCGTTGTCCGGGTCCGGGTGGGCTTCGAGGAACAGGCCGGCCAGCGACTGGCTCATGCCAGCCTTGGCCAGGTCAGTCACCTGGGCACGACGACCACCGGCGGAATCGGAGCGACCACCAGGCATTTGCAGCGCGTGGGTCACGTCGAAGAACACCGGGTATTCGAACTGCTTCATGATGCCGAAGCCGAGCATGTCGACGACCAGATTGTTGTAGCCGAAGCTCGAACCGCGCTCGCAGAGGATCAACTGATCGTTACCCGCTTCCACGCACTTGCTCAGGATGTGTTTCATCTCGTGCGGTGCGAGGAACTGGGCTTTCTTGATGTTGATCACCGCGCCGGTCTTGGCCATCGCGACCACGAGGTCGGTCTGGCGCGACAGGAAGGCCGGTAACTGAATGATGTCACAGACTTCAGCGACGACTGCGGCTTGATCAGGCTCGTGGACGTCAGTGATGATCGGCACGCCGAAGGCTTGCTTGATGTCCTGGAAAATCCGCATGCCCTCTTCCAGGCCGGGGCCACGGTAAGAGGTCACGGAGGAACGGTTGGCCTTGTCGAAGCTGGCCTTGAACACATAAGGGATACCGAGTTTCTCGGTGACCTTTACGTACTCTTCGCAGACCTGCATCGCCATGTCGCGGCTTTCCAGCACGTTCATGCCACCGAAAAGCACCATTGGCTTGTCGTTGGCAATCTCGATATCGCCTACGCGGATGATCTTCTGCGCCATCGGATTTACGCCTTCTTCTGGTGTTGAACCAAAGCTGCTTTAACGAAACCGCTGAACAACGGGTGACCGTCGCGTGGTGTCGAGGTGAACTCAGGGTGGAACTGACAAGCGACGAACCATGGGTGATCCGGCGCTTCAACCACTTCAACCAGCGCGCCATCACCGGAACGACCGGAGATTTTCAGGCCGGCCGCCATGATTTGTGGCAGCAGGTTGTTGTTCACTTCATAACGGTGACGGTGACGCTCGACGATGACGTCTTTGGCGTAGCAGTCGTGCACCAGCGAACCCGGTTCCAGCAGGCAGTCCTGAGCGCCGAGGCGCATGGTGCCGCCCAGGTCGGACGACTCGGTACGGGTTTCGACCGCGCCGGTAGCGTCTTCCCATTCGGTGATCAGACCCACGACCGGATGGCCGCTGGCACGATCGAACTCGGTGGAGTTGGCGTCTTTCCAGCCCAGCACGTTACGAGCGAACTCGATCACGGCCACTTGCATGCCCAGGCAAATGCCCAGGTACGGAACCTTGTTTTCACGAGCGTATTGAACGGCGGTGATCTTGCCTTCCACGCCACGCAGACCGAAGCCGCCTGGTACGAGGATCGCGTCAACACCTTCCAGCAGCGCGGTGCCCTGGTTTTCGATGTCTTCGGAATCGATGTAGCGCAGGTTGACCTTGGTGCGGTTGCTGATGCCGGCGTGACTCATCGCTTCGATCAGCGACTTGTAGGCATCCAGCAGCTCCATGTACTTGCCGACCATCGCGATGGTGACTTCGTGCTCCGGGTTCAGCTTGGCGTCAACCACGGCTTCCCACTCGGACAGGTCAGCGCTGCCGCATTGCAGGCCGAAACGCTCGACGACGAAATCATCCAGGCCCTGGGAGTGCAGAATGCCCGGGATCTTGTAGATGGTGTCGGCGTCTTCCAGCGCGATCACCGCACGTTCTTCAACGTTGGTGAACTGCGCAATCTTGCGGCGCGAAGAGATGTCGATCGGGTGATCGGAGCGGCAGACCAGCACGTCTGGTTGCAGGCCAATGGAACGCAGTTCCTTGACCGAGTGCTGGGTCGGCTTGGTTTTGGTTTCGCCGGCAGTGGCGATGTACGGCACCAGTGTCAGGTGCATCAGCATCGCGCGTTTGGCGCCGACTTCGAAACGCAATTGGCGGATCGCTTCAAGGAACGGTTGCGATTCGATGTCACCCACGGTGCCACCGATCTCGACCATCGCCACGTCAGCATCGCCGGCGCCCTTGATGATCCGGCGTTTGATTTCGTCGGTGATGTGCGGGATCACCTGAATGGTGGCGCCCAGGTAATCACCACGGCGCTCTTTGCGCAGCACGTGCTCGTAGACACGGCCGGTGGTGAAGTTGTTGTTCTGGGTCATGGTCGTGCGGATGAACCGCTCGTAGTGGCCCAGGTCCAGGTCAGTCTCGGCGCCGTCGTGGGTGACGAACACTTCACCGTGCTGGAACGGGCTCATCGTGCCCGGGTCAACGTTGATGYACGGGTCCAGCTTCAGCATGGTGACCTTAAGTCCCCGCGCCTCCAGGATGGCCGCCAATGAAGCCGAGGCAATGCCTTTCCCCAATGAAGAAACAACACCGCCCGTGACGAATATGTAGCGCGTCATGAAAAACCCTAGAAGTCTGCGTTAAAGCGGTCCGAGCCGCCGGGGAAAGCGAAGGAAGGCCGAAGCCCCCGATCACCTGCATTAATCACAGTGCACCTTTCAAAAAAACCGCCGCGTTGGGACAGACCGGCAGATGAAACACCGGTACGTTGCTCGCTACACATTTTTTGGAATCGCCCAGCAAAGACTGCTTGGTAATCGGCAACTCCTGCAATTCAGGCGAATCCACAGAAGTTGTATCAAGAAGGGAGCGTAGTCTACCGGAAAGCCCCTTTCAGCTCAAACCTTGATCTTCGCTCGGTGGCAGCCAATGCAAATGCCAGCCTTCCTGCCCACTGCCATGCAAGCCCCGTACGTTGGCCACAGCCAGCAATTGGCCGTCGCGATAGACCAGCGGCAATCTGCCACGGGCAAAGGCCGGAACACCGAATTCATTGAGCAAACGCTTCAGGTCACGGTGGCCGCGCTCAGGTAAATACATGACCTCGCCACCCTCACGATAGCGGATTTGCAGCTGACCACCGGGGATTTGCCCGGTGAGCGTGAGCACGCCGTTCTCCGGCAACGCCAGCGACTTGGAAGGATCGGCCCATTGGACGGTAGGCGGCGGCTTGCATAGCCAACAGCCCGACAACCACCAAATCCGCCCCGCCGAACGATGCAGTTCGCCATCGGCCAGTCGCCAGACCGGGCGAGCATCACCGGTGGCATCGCGCAAATTGTCCCAACCCGACCAATGGTCGCTGTCCGGCAACCTGGTCAGCGATGTGAGCCAGTGGCTTAGCGCATTGCGTTGACGCGCAGCGGAAAGTTTTGCCACGGAAGCCAACGCCAGAGAGGGCACGCCCAACCAGTCGAAATCACTGACCGTAGTCGCTTCGGCCAGATCGATTTGCGCCAACTCATCAAGCAATGCCTGTGCTTCGCTCAAGTGCGCGGCGCTACGAGCCATGGTTGCCACTGCCTGGGGCCAGCGCTCGGTCAATACCGGGAACACCTGATGCCGCAGGTAGTTGCGAGAGAACTGCCGATCCTGGTTCGAAGGGTCTTCGATCCAACTCAGCTGATGAGCTGTTGCATAGGCTTCAAGTTCGGCGCGACTGACGTCCAGCAATGGCCGCATTAGATGGCCCCGCCCTAACGGACGCTGGCTCGGCATCCCCGACAAACCTCTCACCCCTGCCCCGCGCAACAGTCGAAACAAAAGGGTTTCAGCCTGATCGTCACGGTGCTGGGCGGTCAGCAGCAGTTCATTCGCCTGAGTGGCTTCCACGAATGCGCCGTAACGCGCATCCCGAGCGGCACGCTCAAGGCTGGCGCCGGGCTGAACTTGAACGTGAACTACCTGTAGCGGCACACCCAAGGCATCACAGACGGCCTGACAATGTGCCGGCCACGCATCGGCCGCCGCTTGAAGTCCGTGATGGACATGGATGGCGCTGAGCGCTGGCAGGGATTGGTTTTTTGCGAGGTGGGCGAGCAGGTGCAGCAGGACAGTGGAGTCGAGACCACCGCTGAACGCAATGCGCCAGGTGTTGGCATTGCGCCATGGTGCAAGCTCCAGCAAAAGACTGGCAGGCAAATCAATCATTGGCCGACTCATAGCGCTCCCTTTGCACAAAACAAATGTGGGAGCGAGCCTGCTCGCGATGGCGGCTTAACATTCAACTAAACTGTTGGCTGTTATACCG
>NZ_JBFUKU010000380.1:0-4233 GCF_056400685.1 Pseudomonas sp. P5_A12
TAGTTACCGCCAATCACCACCTCACCGAAGGCCTGGATCACCTTGCCGGCGGCGTCATGACCGTCCTGACCGTGGAGCATCACCACCCGCGTGGAAGCCACGTTCAGCGCCAGTCGCAATAGCGTCGCCACCAGCAGAATGGTCGGAAACACGGCAAAATCCAGTGGCCGCAAGGCGTAGACGCACACCAGCAACACGACGATGGACAGCGCAATGTTGAACGTGAAGAACACGTCGAGCAGGAACGGCGGCACTGGCAGCATCATCATGGCCAGCATGACCAGCAACAACAACGGCACACCCAGATTGCCCCGACTCAAGTCGGCAACGTTTGTGCGGGCATTGTTGAATAACTGAGAGCGATCCACCGGTTTTCCCCGTTCCTTTAAAGCAAACTTTTGACGCCTGAAGCAGGCGCAGGGCGGCTATTGCAAGAAGCCTTCCAACTTTTGCAGAGGCGGTAAATAGAGGGATTGATTGGAGTTTTTTTGTAGCAGCTGCCGAGCCTGCGAGGCTGCGTTCGACTGCGAAGCGGTCGCGCGGTCAAGAATCGACGACTGCTGCGCAGCCGGACGCAGGCTCGGCAGCTGCTACAGGGGTCAGGAATCACGGCGCAGATCCGGCGGGATCGGCAGCCGCTACAGGGGTCAGGAATCGCGGCGCAGATCTGGTGGAATCGGCAGATCATCCTTGAGCGGCTCAGGCGGTTTGCCTTTGCCCGCACGGTGTTGGCGGATCTGGTAGACGTAAGCCAATACCTGAGCGACCGCCAGATACAGCCCACCCGGAATTTCCTGCTCAAGCTCAGTGGAGTAATAGATCGAACGCGCCAGCGCTGGTGATTCGAGCAGCAGCACGTCGTTGGCCACGGCGATTTCACGGATTTTCAGGGCGAGGAAGTCGCTACCTTTGGCCAGCAGCACCGGCGCACTGCCTTTTTCGGGATCGTATTTGAGGGCGACTGCATAGTGTGTCGGGTTGGTGATGACCACGTCTGCCTCGGGAATCGCCGCCATCATCCGCCGTTGCGACATCTCGCGCTGCAACTGGCGAATGCGCTGTTTGACCTCGGGCCGCCCTTCCTGATCCTTGTGCTCGTCGCGCACTTCCTGCTTGGTCATCAGCAGTTTTTTGTGGCTCTCCCACAGCTGCACCGGCACGTCGACGGCGGCAATGATGATCAGCCCGCAGGCCATCCACAAAGTGCTCCAGCCGACCACTTGCAAGCTGTGAATGATCGCCATATCCAACGGTTCGTGAGCGATGCGCATCAAGTCGTCGATGTCGGAAGACAGCACGGAGAGCGCCACGAACAGCACGATAAAAAACTTCGCCAGCGCCTTGAGCAGCTCGACAAGAGCCTTGGCCGAGAACATTCGCTTGAGCCCCGCGCCGGGGTTCATGCGACTGAACTTAGGCGCCATCGAGCCGGCCGCGAACAACCATCCACCGAGGGAAATCGGACCGATCAACGCGGCCAGCAGCAAGGTGATCATCACCGGCTGAATCGCCACCAGCGCAATCTGCCCCGAATGCAGCAGAAAAGTGCCCATGTTGCGCTGATCCATAATCACTTCCCGCGAGAGCGTGAAGTTCATCCGCATCAGTTCCATCATCTCTTGTGCCAGGGCACCGCCAAATATCAGCAGTGCGCCTGCACCGGCGAGCATGACCGCCAGGGTGTTGAGCTCCTTGGAACGCGCAATCTCACCCTTGTCCCGGGAGTCCTTTTTGCGTTTCTCCGTGGGGTCTTCTGTTTTGTCCTGACCGCTTTCGCTCTCAGCCATGACTCAGCGCGCCCGTGCCAGTTCACGTAAAAACTGCAAAGCCTCGGTGGCCAGCGGTTGATACTGATTGAGAATGTCCGCCAACCCGACCCAGACGATGAACAACCCGAGCACTAATGTCAGCGGGAACCCGATAGAGAAGATGTTCAGTTGGGGCGCCGCTCGGGTCATCACGCCAAACGCGATGTTGACCACCAGCAGCGCGGTGATTGCCGGCAGGACCAACACCAGCGCCGCGCCCAGTACCCAGCCAAGCTTGCCGGCCAGCTCCCAATAATGGTTGACCATCAAACCACTGCCGACCGGCATGGTGGTGAAGCTTTCGGTAAGCACTTCGAAAACCACCAAGTGGCCGTTCATGGACAGGAACAACAGCGTCACGAGCATGGTGAAAAACTGCCCGATCACCGCCACCGAAACGCCGTTGGTGGGGTCGACCATCGAGGCGAAACCCATGCCCATCTGGATCGCGACAATCTGCCCGGCGATCACGAAAGCCTGAAAGAACAGCTGCAAGGAAAAGCCCAGCACCGCGCCAATCAGAATCTGCTCGGCAATCAACAACAGCCCGCTCAAGTCCAGCGCGTTGACCGGCGGCATCGGCGGCAGGCCCGGCGCAATCACCACGGTTATCGCCAGCGCCAAATACAAACGCACACGCTTGGGCACCAGGGTCGTGCCGAACACCGGCATGACCATCAGCAGCGCGCCAATGCGAAACAGCGGCAACATGAACGTCGCCACCCAAGTACTGATCTGTATGTCGGTCAGCTGCAACAGCGACGGCATGATTTAGCCGATGACCTGAGGAATACTGCCGTACAGCTGCAGGATGTATTCCATGAACGTCTGCACCAGCCACGGGCCGGCTACGATCAGCGTGACCAGCATGACCAGCAGGCGCGGCAGGAAGCTCAGGGTCTGTTCGTTGATCTGCGTAGCGGCCTGGAACATCGCCACCAACAGGCCGACCAACAGGCTGGGAATCACCAGCACCGCAACCATCATGGTGGTCAGCCACAGCGCCTCGCGAAAGAGGTCTACCGCCACTTCCGGCGTCATGGCGACACACCGCCGAAGCTGCTCGCCAACGTGCCGATGATCAGCGCCCAGCCATCCACCAGCACGAACAGCATGATCTTGAATGGCAGGGAAATGATCAGTGGCGAGAGCATCATCATCCCCATCGCCATCAGCACACTGGCCACGACCAGGTCGATGATCAGGAACGGAATGAAGATCATGAAGCCGATCTGGAACGCGGTTTTCAGCTCGGAGGTGACAAACGCCGGCACCAGAATGGTCAGCGGCGCCTGATCCGGCGAGGCGATATCGGTCCGCTTGGACAGGCGCATGAACAGCTCAAGATCGCTGCTGCGCGTTTGCGCCAGCATGAAGTCCTTGATCGGCACTTGAGCCTTGGCCACGGCATCCTGAGCGGTGAGTTTTTCCGCCAGATACGGCTGCAAGGCGTCCTGATTCACCCGGTCGAACACCGGCGCCATGATGAACAGCGTCAGAAACAGCGCCATGCCCGTGAGGATCTGGTTCGACGGCGTCTGCTGCAAGCCGAGGGCCTGGCGCAGGATCGAGAAGACGATGATGATCCGGGTGAAGCTGGTCATCAGCATGACGAACGCCGGAATGAAACTCAGCGCGGTCATGATCAGCAGGATTTGCAGGCTGACCGAATATTCCTGAGCGCCATTGGCGTTGGTGCCCAGGGTTATCGCCGGGATCGACAACGGATCGGCGGCGAACGCCAGCGGCGCGGCCAGCATCAGGGCCAGCGTCAAGACGATGCGTAACGCACCCATTACTTCTTATCCTTCTGATCCTTGCCGAGCATCTCCAATAGACGCTGGGCAAATTCCGGAGTGGCTTTTTCAGTTCCGCCCGGCACTTGCACCGGCTCTTTGAGCACGTGCAGCGCGGTGATGGTGCCAGGGCTGAGGCCGAGCAGGATCTGCTCGTTGCCGACTTGCACCAGCATCAAACGGTCACGAGGACCCAGCGCACGGGAACCGATCAGTTCGATCACCTGCCCTTTGCCAGCCGGCCCGGCCTGCTGGACCCGGCGCAACAACCAGGCGAGGAAGAAGATCAACCCCAGCACCAACAGCAAGCCGAACACCAATTGCGTCAATTGCCCGGCCACACCACTGCTGACCGCCGGTGCGGCCGCCGCAGCAGCGGTCGCTACCGGCTCGGCAGCCAGCACACTGAACGGCATCGACAGCACAAACCCCAGAAGCTTTTTCACTTAGCGCAGCTTCTTGATGCGTTCGCTTGGGCTGATCACGTCGGTCAGGCGGATGCCGAACTTCTCGTTGACCACAACCACTTCGCCGTGAGCGATCAGCGTGCCGTTGACCAGTACGTCCAGCGGCTCGCCGGCCAGGCGATCCAGCTCGATCACCGACCCCTGGTTGAGTTGCAGCAGGTT
>NZ_JBFUKU010000381.1:0-4229 GCF_056400685.1 Pseudomonas sp. P5_A12
CCTTGCAGCTCTTCGGCGCCCAGCGGGTAGGGCGTTTGCATGATGATCCACTGGGCTCTCGCCAGATAGGGAGCCGGGTGGATGCCCGGCCGGTCGCAATGCCCCAGAAACAGATCCTTGTCGACTTTGAAGGCCAGGGAGTCGCCGCGCAGGTTCTGCAACGCGAACATCTTGTTCCCGGCAATCGAAAACACCCTCACACCGCCCCACTTATAGTCCTCCCGCGCACCCGGCAGCGCGAGACAGAACTGTGCGACGTCCTCTTCGCTCATCCGTGCTGCCTTCATATCAGTCGGTCCCCGCAGGCGTTGAATGATTCGATCAAGTGGTCGAGCCAGGCACGAACAGCGGGCATCACCCCGCGCCGGTGAGGGTAGACCGCTTGCAGCCAGCCGCCCGGCAATGACCATTGGGGTAGCAGTTGTACCAGCGAGCCCGATTCCAGTTCCTGCTCGCAATACATCATAGGCAGCAAGGTAAAGCCCTGGCCGGCGAGGGTGCAGGCCTTGCGCACGATGAAGTCGTCGATGCCCAGCCGCGCTTCCAGGCTCAGCTCAAGACTTTTGCCGTTTTGATCCAACAGGCGAATATGCACCATGCGGTCGGCTTCGAGGGCGCCGAGTATCGGCAGGTTCTTCAAGTCGTCAGGGTGGTTGATTTCCCGTCCGTGCAAAAACGCGGGGGTGGCGACCATGACCATTTGCGCTTGACGCAAGCGTCGGGTGACCAACAACGGATCTTCGTCGCCCAACTCACGCACCCGCAGGGCGACATCGACGCCTTCGGTCACCAAGTCGACCCGGCGGTTGACCAACATGACTTCCAGTTGTACCTGGGGGTATTTTTCAAGAAACCGAGCGATGACCGTCGGCAACCTTTCATGCGCCAGGCCGACGGGGCAGGACACCCGCAAACGGCCACGGGGTTCGCTGGACATGCTGGCCACCGCTTCATCGGCCATTTCGGCTTCCAGCAGCATTGCCTGGCAGTGCCGCAGATAGCGCTCGCCCACGGCCGTCAGTTTGAGTTGGCGGGTGGTGCGTTGCAGCAGACGCGCGCCAAGGCGTTCTTCCAGTTCGGCAATGCGCCGTGACAAGCGCGATTTGGGTATCCCGAGCAAACGCCCGGCGGCCGCGAAGCCGCCGGCTTCAACCACTTTGGCAAAATAGTAGAGATCGTTGAGGTCTTGCATATCGGCAGTCCGATTGTTCTATCAGTGGGACGAACTATCGCATTGTTGCGGTCTAATCAGTTATTGGTTTCGTCTGTAGGATTCTTTCCATCAGATCGCCCCGTGGCGGTCCTCACTTGGAGATCCCACATGAAACTGTTGCATATCGACTCGAGCATTCTTGGTGACAACTCGGCTTCCCGTCTGCTGAGCAGTGAAGTCGTAAAAGCCTGGCAAACCGCAGAGCCGAACGCCGTGGTCACTTACCGCGATCTGGCCGCCGATGCCATCAGCCATTTCTCCGCCACGACGCTGGTCGCCGCCGGTACTACCGCCGAACTGCGCAACGCCGCGCAACAGCACGAAGCCGAGCTGAGCGCCACCACCCTGGCCGAGTTTCTCGCCGCCGATGCCGTCGTGATTGCCGCACCAATGTACAACTTCACCATTCCGACCCAACTCAAGGCCTGGATCGATCGCATTGCTGTTGCCGGTCAGACTTTCCGTTACACCGAAGCCGGCCCGGAAGGTCTGTGCGGTGGCAAGAAAGTCGTGATCGTTTCGACTTCCGGTGGCCTGCATGCCGGTCAGGCCACGGGCGTGGCACACGAAGAGTACTTGAAGGTGCTGTTCGGCTTCATTGGCATCACCGACATCGAGTTCGTCCGTGCCCACGGCCTGGCCTACGGTGATGAAGTGCGTACCAAAGCCATGAGCGACGCTCAAGCGCAAATCAGCGAGCAATTATTCGCCGCTGCGTAAGGCTTGCGTAAAAGGCGTCAACTGCTCAGGCAATACCCAAAAAAACTCTGTATTCTGATCACGCAAGTGCCAGATGCGGAGTTTTTTGTTTCTGACTGTTACAGGTTGTGGCCCAGCTTATGCAGTACAGGGTTAACGTCCCCGTTCTGCAGTGACCTTGGTGGCCGCAAATTGCTGGTACAAGGCCGCTACCTCGATAAACCGATGAGAACGGGCTTTCCGGTCAAGTGACAAATGGTGGGGCATCCTTATGGTGCGTCTTTGTGCAGCGTTACTGTTTTGCCTGCTCAGCAGCCTGAATGCAGTGCACGCCGCGCCTGCGCCGCATCCTCACTGGAGCGTCGGCTTCCATGAGATGAGTTTTCTCGACCCTCTCGATTTGCAGCCGATGCATGCCATCGCGTTCTACCCCTCAAGTGATCGGGAACACACCAGTAAAATCGAGGGTTACACCGTCGAAGCCGGTGAAGACATCCCTGTGGCTATCGGCCGTTTCCCGATGCTGATGCTGTCCCACGGCAACACCGGAACCCCGCTGGCCCTGCATGACCTCGCCACCTCGCTGGCGCGCAAAGGTTTTGTGGTGGTCGCGGTGATCCATCCCGGCGACAACTCCAAAGACCACAGCCGCCTCGGTACGTTGAGTAATCTTTACGGCCGTCCCATCCAGATTTCCGAAGCCATTACCGCCACCTTGGGTGATCGCATGCTCGCGCCGTTCGTCCATGCCAATCAGGTCGGGGTGATTGGCTATTCGGCGGGCGGTGAAACGGCGTTGATTCTTTCAGGTGCCACGCCGGACCTGGATCGGCTGCGCCGCTATTGCCAGGAGCGTCCGGACGACCGCGATGCCTGCAATACCCAAGGAGAACTGATCGTCGACCGCGACGACCTGCAACCGGTGGCCGACCCGCGCGTGCATGCCTTGATGTTGATGGCACCGTTGAGTTTGAAATTCGGCCGTCACACGCTGGCTGACGTGCATGTGCCGGTGCTGCTTTACAGTGGCGACGGCGACAAGTTGGTGGCGTTCGATAAAAACGCTGCGGCACTCGCGCGTAAACTGCCGATCGCGCCGGACTTCAAGTTGTTGGCCGGCGCGGGGCACTTCGTGTTCATGGCACCCTGCAACGACGAGCAGATCGTCAACACCCCGGGGCTGTGCACCGACGCCGATGGTGTTGATCGCGAAGTCATCCATCGCGACATGATTTCCGAGGCCGGGCGTTTCTTCACGCGCTCGCTGGGCATTGCAACCCGTGCGGGCCTGCAAACCGCTGATCAATAAACACCACACCGATCCCGCGGCTAGGCCATCGAGCGGCGTTTCAGTAACAGGGTCAGCGCCAACCCGGCCACCGACAACAACCCTGCGCTGAAGAAAATCCACGTATACCCCAGGTTCAACGCCACCGCGCCCATCAACGGTCCGGCGATGGCGAGTGCCAGATCAAAAAACACCGCGTAAGCACTCAAACCTGCGCCCCGACTGGAATTGGGCACCTGCTTGATCGCTTCAACACCCAGCGCCGGATAGACCAGCGACAAGCCAAAACCGGTCAGCCCCGCGCCGATCAACGCATAGCCGGTTGAAGGGGCCAGCCACAGCAGCCCCAGGCCCACGGTTTCAATGCTCATACAGGCAATGGCCGAGGTGAATCCGCCGAAACGGCTGATGCTGGAGATGAACAGCAGTCGCGCCAGAATAAAACAGACACCGAAAACGGTCAGGCAATACGCGGCCCCGGCCCAGCCACGGCTGACGTAATACAGTGCAATAAAGGTGGTCAGSGTGCCGTARCCGATGGAGGCCAGGCTCAGRCTSGCSCCAAASGGYGCAATRCGCCCGAACACGGCCCARAASGGCAGSCGCTCGCCGCGAAYCACCGGCACYGAAGGYTTGTTGCGGATCAGCAGCAGCGCGACTATCGCTAAAAGCGACAGTGCGACCCCCAAACTGGCGAACCCATACTCGGCGACCATTACCACGCCCAGTGGTGCGCCAATAGCGATGGCGCCGTAAGACGCGATGCCATTCCAGGAGATTGAACGGGCGGTGTGTTCCGCGCCGACCTGGCCCATGCACCAACTGATGGTACCCACGCCAATCAGTCCCTGAGCGACCCCGAGCAACAAACGCCCGGCGATCAGGATCAACAGACTCAGCAGCGGCACGCTTTGCAGCAACGTCGAAAGCAACGTCAACACGCCGCTTAGCACGATCCCCATCAACCCGTAAATAATCGCCCGCTTGGTGCCGATGCTGTCCGACATGCGCCCGGCCATGGGCCGGCTG
>NZ_JBFUKU010000382.1:0-4214 GCF_056400685.1 Pseudomonas sp. P5_A12
GCCGCGTACATTGCCGTCGGGGGTGCCCGAGGCGTCGGCATACGTAAAGGTTTCAACGTTCGGTTGACCGTTCTCGTCAATGGCGACTTCGCGTAACCGGTTGTCGTAAGCGATGCGCCAATGACTGCCGCGCTGGTCCCAACGTTGACGTATTTTACCGTCTACACMGGCCAGGCTTATCCGCCAGCCGGCATCGACGCTGTCGACTTTGATCGGTTGGCCGCTGAGCCCGTAGACCGTGGCCAGGTTCGGCAGCACCCCGGACAGACGCGGGTCCCACTGCGCCACCCAGTGTCCGTGGGTGTCGTAGCGCTGACACGTGATAAGCGCTTCCAGCAGCCCGTTTTGGCGCAGGTAGTCAACCCGCCTGGCGGGCAAACCCCGGCTGTCGAAGACGCTCAATTGTGGGGTGCGATAGTGGGGGTTCTGCTTCATTTGACCGGCTCACCGATAGGCCCATTCATGCGTGTGACTCAGAGAGGTTTCTATGTAATTTGGGGATCAGCTTCCTGGGCTTGGGCACCGGCTTCACTACCGTATTCGCCACGACGTCCTGTGCCAATTCGGCTAATCGCTGGCGAATGTCTTCTGCTTCGCCTGGAAGGTGTGCAGCAGCTTTCGCCCTCTCCAGCACTTTATCGATGGCTTCAAATGGATCGATACCGGTGTTGAGCAGTTTCATCACTTCACGTTGATGGCCGGAGGCGAGTTCCTCCAGTTGTTGGTAAAACATTTTCTGCAGGGGCTCTGTGTAGCTCGTGATACTCGCCACGCCATTCTTTATTTTTTCGAGCACTTCTTTGCCGCCGCTTAAAAGGTCCTGTGCGCCATTGACTACTTTTTTCGTGGTGTCCACGGCGGTGCTCAAGCCCTCTTTCAATTCCTGGGTATGCAGCGTTTCTGCAAGTTTCAAACCTTTCTTGAAAAAGTAATATCGCAGTAACGGCATCGCAATGGCACCGACCACCATACCGACGGCGGCGCCAATGCCCGTACCGACACCGGGTACTACACTTCCCAGCGCCGAGGCCACGGTGCTTCCCGCAATGGCCCCTTTGAGAATCGATTTGAAGCCATGTCTGGACTTCATGAATTTGCCCAGGGTCATGCTCTGCCGAACGTCGGCAATATCGGCGCCTTCGGGAACAAGTCCGTCGAACTCCTCCGCGAGATGGTGTAACTGGTCGGCGGCATTTTTGGCTTTGCCGAGGACGCCGATGAATTCTTTGGCCAGTTCAAACACAGCCTTCGTTGCGCCGGACTTGTCGATGTACAGAACCGGGTTGTTACCGACCATCCGATACAGATTCAACCCATCGATGGCTCCTTCGGGGTCCGGACTGATCCAGCGATGCAACCAGCTCGCGTAATAGCGCAAGCCGAAGTAGTGGAGTCCGCTGACATCCAGTTCCTTGCCGGAGTAGCGCAGGGTCTTGTAACTCGCGTCTATCAATGATTTTGYCGCCCACCAGGCGGTACCGCCGTAGGGGTAATACACTTCGGCGCTGATCAGGCCACCGAAACGATCGAGTTCCAATGCGCAGGATCCGAGATGATCATCAAGGCTATAGCGCAGTTGATCAGGGTGTTCCTCCGTGACCCAGTGCAGGCAACGCACGCTGCCGTAAGCGAGTGGCACACTGATAACGTGCAGTTGCTCGCCATTGCTGCGGGTGCGGATTTCCAGGTCTGGCAGGTAAATAACGGTCTGGTTGTGAGTGGCCGTAGGGGTATGCGACACATGATGTTTACGGACCCGCTCGCCTTGACTGTACTGATACGTTTCGACGTCATCCGGCAGTTCATTGCCATGGACAACTAAAGTCACTTTCTCCAGTTGATCGCGGGCATTCCACTGCAAGGGCTGACCCGGTTGTAAACATAATAAGTTGCCAGACCTGTCGAACAGTTTCTCGAAATCCGGTTCTGGTTGGTTGTCATCCCGGCGCACGCCACGGTTGCTGGCGGGATCGATACACATCTGCTGAGTAAAGCAGTGCTGGTCGCGCAAATGGCGCAGTACGATCAGGTTATTGCCCGCATCGTACTCGTACTCTTCGGTGTAGTTATAACGGGGGCCGGGATCGAGCGGGGTGATGACATCCGGCAAACCCGGTCGATTGTTGGGGATTTCGCCCTCGAACCCGCTGGCGCTGATCAGCCGGTAGAGCGAGTCATAGCGGAAGTCGCGGTGCCCCTCGACGTGCTGGTTGGCGAAGTACACCGTGACTTGGGTGTGATCTTCGATGCGCAGGATGTTGCCCACCCGGTCATAGAAATACTTGAAGTTTTGTTGCAACCGTTCGCCGATCTTGCCGGCCTTCAGGGTGCAGAGACGGCCGTCGACCGGGTCGTAAGTCCATTGGCTGACCACACCGTTGCCGGTGGTTTGCGCCTCGATCTGGCCGGCAGCGTTGTACTGTGCATCCTCCAGCACACAGTGTCGCTCGCCATCCTTGAGTTGCAGAACGACTGCCTTGAGGTGCCCGGCACGATCATAGTGAAAATGTTGCTGATGTTCCCCTGCATCGATTTGCGACAGCACCACGCCGAGGGGGCCGTAAGTCCGGCCAGTGACACAGGCATTTGCATCGACAATCGTTCGGGTTTCGCGTTGCGGCTGACCGCGCAGGCTGAAGCTGCTTAGCTCGAGTCGACCGGACGGATCGACTTGCGTGATCATCTGGCCACGCAGGTTGAACGCTGGGTCGGCCGTCGCATCGGCATAGCTGAAAGTTTCGACATTCAACTGGGCGTTCTCATCAATGGCCGCAGCGCGCAATTGATTATCGTAGCGAGTGCGCCAACGATGACCGCGCGGGTCCCAGCGTTGCAGTTCTTCGCCGGCCAGCCCCGTCAGGATCAGGCGCCTGCCTGCGTCGACACTGTTGATCCTGATGGCCTCGCCAGAGAGGCGAAAGACGTTGCGAAGATTGGGTCCTGGCAGCCTCGAATCCCATTGCTCGATCGGATGCCCGGCGCTGTTATAGACGTGTCGGGTGTTGAGCGATGCCAYGTCCCCCCCGGCTTTGCTGCGCAGGTAAATCACCTGACGCACCGACAGCCCCCTGGCGTCAGTGGCGGTCAGACTTGGGGTGCCCGTATGGACGGCCGCGTTCACGTGCTGGCACTCACAGGCCAAGAACCCGGGACGGTTGAGCGAGTGGCCCTTTGTCCATTAAGCCGCGGCATGTGAGTTTTTTCCAACGCGTGCCTGCTTCAACAAAAACTGGTTATCCGTCGTACCGCTTTCTTTGTAGAGCGCCAGGCCGGCTTTGTTTCTACGTATCAAGTCCTGCGTTCTTGCATGCTGTTGCGTCAATTCGCTGAGGCGAATCGGTTTCAACAGGCTTCGAGGGGTCATGTGATTGACATTGGGAAGCACGTCGGCAGGGTAAATGACATCAACGCCAACGACCTTGAAGGCGGCCACGGAATTGGCATAGCGTTGATTTTCTGTGGATTGCCACTCATCGAGCATTGACTCGATTTTGTTGATCTTGACCGGATCCAGCCCGTTTTTGATGTCCTCGGCTTCCTGAACCCTGGAGCCCATTGCGAGGAAGGCACCCACTCCGGGAACCACTGAACCGACCACGTTATTGAAGAAAATATTGATCCCGCCGCCAAGCCAGTCAACCGGGTCATCACTTGTGTGGAGCCCTAGTGAATGATCAATCGCCTTGATGGACATGGTTGATGTCTGTGGTATCAGAGGGCCTATCAATCTGGAGGTCGGAATCACAGACGGGCTCGTACGGCCTGCCATTTCGCCCCCGAAGTTACCGACGGTAAGGCCACCGGAAAAAGGCATGACTTCTTGAGCATTCAGATTGCCCGCCGGCGTGTGTTGCGGCACCAGGCTGCCGAGGTTTTCGCCGGCATAGAAGCCGCCGGCAAAACCGATACCCGCATTGATGGATTCACCCACCAGGTTCTTCATCAGCGATTTGGCAACGTTGGACTTGTTGATGATGTTGTCGATTTGCCCCAGCGTTTGCGTGGCATGCCCTTCCAGGACCGAAATGAAATTTGAATAGTTGAGGATCACGTTTTCGGCCTTTGCCTCGCCGGTTTGATCCACATAGCGCAGCGGGTTGTTGCCCACATACCCATACCAATTAAGCCCGTCCACATCCCCGGCCGGATCAGCACTCACCCAACGCTGCAACCACGGCGCGTAGTAACGAGCGCCGTAGTAATAAAGCCCGCAT
>NZ_JBFUKU010000383.1:0-4207 GCF_056400685.1 Pseudomonas sp. P5_A12
CCTAAAACAGTTTACCTAAAACAGTTTATGAATTAAAGAGCGCGGAGACCTTGATGTCCTCTTTTAACGAAATGATCAAAAACATCACCCCCGATATCTACCAGAGCCTGAAACTGGCGGTGGAAATCGGTAAATGGGCGGACGGTAACAAGCTCACCGCCGAGCAACGCGAACTGTCGCTGCAAGCGATGATCGCCTGGGAAATCCAGAACCTGCCCGAAGAAGAGCGCACCGGTTACATGGGCCCGCAGGAATGCAGTTCGAAGTCGATCAGCGTGCCGAATATTCTGTTCAAGTCGGATGCCATCCATTGATCGAGATTGGCCGTGGTGCAATCAGTAAAATGTCGGCCCGCCTTGACGGGTCCGACGTGCAGTACGCGTTTCGTCTGGGCGACCTCGAGGTGCCGGTCAATCCAATGATAGGTACCACCGTTCGCCTGGAATACCTGGGGGCGATTCATTGCACCCATTGCGGACGCAAGACCAAAACCAGTTTCAGCCAGGGCTACTGCTACCCTTGCATGACCAAACTGGCGCAGTGCGACATCTGCATCATGAGCCCGGAGCGTTGCCACTTCGACGCCGGCACCTGCCGTGAGCCGGAGTGGGGCCAGACGTTTTGCATGACCGATCACATCGTCTATCTGTCCAACTCGTCGGGGGTGAAAGTCGGGATTACCCGCGCCACCCAGCTGCCGACCCGCTGGATCGATCAAGGCGCCCGTCAGGCATTGCCGATCATGCGCGTGTCCACCCGTCAGCAGTCGGGTTTCGTCGAAGACCTATTCCGCAGTCAGGTGGCGGACAAGACCAACTGGCGTGCCTTGCTCAAGGGCGAAGCGGTGTCGGTGAATCTGGCCGAAGTTCGCGATCAGTTGTTCGACAGCTGCGCCGAGGGCCTGCAAACCTTGCAGGAACGATTCGGCCTACAAGCAATCCAGACGATTGCCGACGTAGAAACCCTAGAGATCCGCTATCCGGTCGAGCAATACCCGGCCAAAATCGTCAGCTTCAACCTGGACAAGAATCCGATTGCCGAAGGCACGCTACTGGGGGTCAAGGGCCAATACCTGATCTTCGACACTGGCGTGATCAATATTCGTAAATACACGGCTTATCAGCTCGCCGTGCATCAGTAAGGACTCCAGCATGCGCACCGAACAACCGAAGATGATTTACCTGAAAGACTATCAGGCGCCCGAGTACCTGATCGACGAGACGCACCTGACCTTCGAGTTGTTCGAGGACCACAGCCTGGTCCATGCGCAACTGGTGATGCGCCGTAATCCCGAGCGCGGCCCGGGCCTGCCGCCGCTGGTTCTGGATGGTCAGCAGCTTGAGCTTTTGGCGGTGACCCTGGCCGACCGCGAGCTGAGCGACGCAGACTATCAACTGACTGAGAACCACCTGACCCTGCACCCGACCAGCACCTCGTTCACGGTCGACACCAGCGTCAAGATCCACCCGGAAACCAACACCGCGCTGGAAGGCTTGTACAAATCCAGCGGCATGTTCTGCACCCAGTGCGAGGCTGAAGGCTTCCGCAAAATCACCTATTACCTCGACCGCCCGGACGTGATGAGCAAGTTCACCACCACGGTGGTCGCCGAACAGCACAGCTATCCGGTGCTGCTGTCCAACGGCAACCCGATTGCCAGCGGCCCTGGCGAAGACGGCCGGCACTGGGCGACCTGGGAAGACCCGTTCATGAAACCGGCGTACCTGTTCGCGCTGGTGGCCGGTGATTTGTGGTGCGTCGAAGACACCTTCACCACCATGACCGAGCGTGCCGTGGCATTGCGCATCTACGTCGAGCCGGAAAACATCGACAAGTGCCAGCACGCCATGAACAGCCTGAAGAAGTCGATGCGCTGGGATGAAGAGGTCTACGGCCGCGAGTACGACCTGGACATCTTCATGATCGTCGCGGTCAACGACTTCAACATGGGTGCGATGGAAAACAAGGGCCTCAACATCTTCAACTCCAGCGCCGTGCTGGCCCGCGCCGAAACAGCGACCGACGCCGCGCACCAGCGTGTCGAAGCCATCGTCGCCCACGAATACTTCCACAACTGGTCGGGCAACCGCGTGACCTGCCGCGACTGGTTCCAGCTGTCGCTCAAGGAAGGTTTCACCGTGTTCCGCGATGCCGGGTTCTCCTCGGACATGAACTCGGCCACGGTCAAGCGCATCCAGGATGTGGCGTACCTGCGCACGCACCAGTTTGCCGAAGACGCCGGCCCCATGGCCCACGCCGTGCGCCCGGACAGCTTTATCGAGATTTCCAACTTCTACACCCTGACGGTGTACGAAAAGGGCTCGGAAGTGGTCGGCATGATCCACACCTTGCTCGGGGCCGAAGGCTTCCGCAAAGGCAGTGACCTGTATTTCGACCGCCACGACGGCCAGGCCGTGACCTGTGATGACTTCATCAAGGCCATGGAAGATGCCAACGGTGTCGACCTGACCCAATTCAAACGCTGGTACAGCCAGGCGGGTACGCCGCGGCTGGCGGTGAGCGAGTCTTACGATGCAGCGGCGAAAACCTACAGCCTGACCTTCCGTCAAAGCTGCCCGGCAACTCCGGACAAAGTTGAAAAACTGCCGTTCGTGATTCCGGTGGAGTTGGGCCTGCTGGATTCCAAAGGCGCGGCAATTGCCTTGCGTMTGTCCGGCGAAGCCAGCGCTCAGGGCACTTCGCGGGTGATCTCGGTGACCGAAGCCGAGCAGACGTTCACCTTCGTCGACATCGCTGAACAGCCGTTGCCTTCGCTGCTGCGTGGCTTCTCGGCGCCGGTCAAACTGAGCTTCCCGTACAACCGCGATCAACTGATGTTCCTGATGCAGCACGACAGCGATGGCTTCAACCGCTGGGATGCCGGTCAGCAACTGTCGGTGCAAGTGCTGCAAGAGCTGATTGCCCAACATCAAGCCGGCGAAACGCTGGTGCTGGATCAGCGCCTGATTGCTGCCCTGCGCACCGTGCTGTCGGACGAGACGCTGGATCAGGCCATGGTCGCGGAGATGCTTTCGCTGCCGGGCGAGGCCTATCTGACTGAAATCAGCGAAGTGGCTGATGTCGATGCGATTCATATTGCGCGCGAGTTTGCCCGCAAGCAATTGGCTGAAGGGTTGTTCGAGGCGCTGTGGCTGCGTTATCAGGCCAACCGCGACCTGTCGAAGAAAACCCCTTATGTGGCCGAGGCCGAGCACTTTGCTCGCCGGGCGTTGCAGAACATTGCGCTGTCGTACCTGATGCTCAGCGGCAAACCTGAAGTGTTGGCGGCAACGCTTGAACAGTTTGAAACCAGCGACAACATGACCGAGCGCCTGACAGCRCTGGCGGTGTTGGTTAATTCGCCGTTTGAAGCAGAGAAGGCCAAGGCGCTGGCGAGTTTTGCCGAGCACTTCAAGGACAATCCGCTGGTCATGGATCAGTGGTTCAGTGTTCAGGCGGGCAGCACGTTGCCGGGTGGTCTGGAGCGGGTGCGTCAGTTGATGCAGCATCCGGCCTTCAACATGAAGAATCCGAACAAAGTACGGGCGCTGGTCGGTGCGTTTGCCGGGCAGAACCTGATCAACTTCCATGCGGCTGATGGCTCGGGGTATCGCTTCCTCGCGGATCTGGTGATTGAGTTGAACGGGTTTAACCCGCAGATCGCTTCCCGGCAGTTGGCGCCGCTGACGCGCTGGCGCAAATACGACGATGCGCGTCAGGCGTTGATGAAAGGCGAGTTGGAGCGCATTCGTGCTTCGGGTCAGCTGTCCAGCGATGTGTTTGAAGTGGTCAGCAAAAGCCTGGCCTGAGTCTGGCGTTTCTCCCTCAGGGTCTACTCGGGCCCTGTGGGAGCTGGCTTGCCAGCGAAGGCGGCCTGAAAGCCGACCATTCTCTTAATCGGTGTACATATCCATTCCTGCGGTAACGGCCGCTAACGGTTTCGCTCTTACAGCGAGTCCCTTTTGGCAAACGCGGTACGTGTCAAGGTACCTGTCGCCTTGTCTTACAGTTGCTAGCCCGTTGCGCTCTTAATTTCAGGGCGCTCTGGGTTTAAATACACAGCATCTGCCAACTTCCAGTTGCGTGTTCGAGTGCTCCAGCGGCTCGGATTAGCCATAAAGCATTGCTCTAGCTTGTAATAGAGAGCTTGTAATAGAGCCGTTGCTTTGCCTTCGTGCCGCTGGTTTGGCGTCACGTATTTCAGGGC
>NZ_JBFUKU010000384.1:0-4196 GCF_056400685.1 Pseudomonas sp. P5_A12
CGCATTCGCGAGCAGGCTCGCTCCCACAGGTATAGGGTCCGGTTCGTAAACCGTATTCCGCCAAGGCCTGCAAAATGGCAGTTATCTTAAAGCAAAACGGCGACCATTGGCCGCCGTTTAGTGCATCTGTACAGATTTAGACGGCGGGTGCCGGCTCGGRCTCGGCGGCCGGTTTGGGCAGCGAAGACAGGAACGCCATGATCAGCGCTGCCAGGTACGGCAGCGACTGCACCAGCAACATGGTCACCCAGAAGCGCATGTCATTGCTCGGCAAGCCGTTGACCAGGAAGATCCCCAGCGCCGCGCCCCACAGCAGCAGCATGATGAACACCTCTTCCCGCGCCTCCGAAATGGCCACCCAGAAGCCGTGGTTATCGGCGTTTTTCGGCGTGCGGAAGAACGGAATGCTGCTGGTGAAGAAACCGTACAGCACCGCTTTGGCGATGGTGTGCGACAACGCCAGCCCGGCCAGTGCCGCGCAGAATGCATCTTTGAGGTTCACGCCGACGGCACGGCGATAAAGGAAGATGATCTTGCCGACTTTGAACACGAACAGCGCCAACGGCGGGATTGCGAAAATCAGCAACGGCGGATCGACCCGCTGCGGCACGATGATCATCGCCGCCGACCACAACAGCGCGCCAACGGTGAAGAAGATGTTCATGCCATCCGCGACCCACGGCAACCAGCCCGCGAGGAAGTGGTAACGCTGGCCACGGGTCAGTTCGGTGTCCTTGCCGCGCAGCAGGCTGGCGGTGTGACGCTTGATGATCTGAATCGCGCCGTAGGCCCAGCGGAAACGCTGTTTCTTGAAGTCGATAAACGTATCGGGCATCAGGCCTTTGCCGTAGCTGGTGTGGTAATACGCCGCTGACAGGCCTTTTTCGAACACACGCAGACCCAACTCCGCGTCTTCACAGATGCACCAGTCGGCCCAGCCCAGTTCTTCGAGCACTGAGCGGCGGGTCATGGTCATGGTGCCGTGCTGGATGATCGCGTCACGGTCGTTACGGGTGACCATGCCGATGTGAAAGAAGCCTTTGTATTCCGCGTAGCAAAGCTTCTTGAAGGTGCTTTCGTTCTGATCGCGGTAATCCTGCGGCGACTGCACCACGGCGATTTTCGGGTCGGCGAAGTGCGGCACCATGTGCTTGAGCCAGTTCGGATCGACGCAGTAGTCCGAGTCGATCACCGCGATGACTTCGGCATCCTTGGCGGTGTGCGGGATCAGGTAATTGAGCGCACCGCCCTTGAAACCGGCCAGCGGTGCAACGTGGAAGAACTTGAAGCGCGGGCCGAGGGTTTCACAGTAATCGCGCACCGGTTCCCAGACCGCCGGGTCCTTGGTGTTGTTGTCGATGATCAGGACTTCGAAGTCCGGATAGTCGAGGTTGGCCAAGGCGTTGAGGGTCTGTTTGACCATCTCCGGAGGCTCGTTGTAGCACGGCACATGGATCGAGACTTTCGGTCTGTAGTCCGAATCGCCCACCACCGGCAGGAATTCACGGCGGCGCTTGTGGGTCCAGACTGCTTCGGCCAGTTCATGGGCCTCGGTCAGCAGAACAATAAAAACCCCGAGTGCACCGAGGGCCAGGAGGAATCCGACGGTCAGGCTGAACCATGTGCTGTATTGCTGGCTGTAGTCGTAACCGATCCACACCAACACCGATCCGCAGAGGAATGCGATAAAGGTCAGGAAGGTGCGGCCACGCTGGCGCAGGGCCGAGCCGTCAATCATCAGCAAGGTCAGGGACAGCAATGCCAGCACGGCTGAGCCGATCGCCAGCACCCGCCATTGCGGGATCGCGACCACTGGGCCTTCGAAGTTGAATTTCTGCTGGCGCGCGGCGTTGAACACGCCCCAATACGCGCCCACCGACCCTTCGTCGCTGGCCTTCCACGGCTGGTCAAACGCTTCGATCACGAAGTAGTTGAAGCCCTGGCGGTTGAGTTTGTTGACCAGCGTGCGCAGGTAGATCGCCTGATCTGCCGGGCTGGCATCGGTGCCGCCACGCATACGGCCGTTGCTCGGCCAACCAACCTCCGAGAGCAGCAGCGGTTTTTTCGGGAACATCTTTTTCAGGTCGCGGGCGCGGTCGAGGACGAACTGGCCGGCCTTGTCCACCGGGATAAATTCCCAGTAAGGCAAAACGTGTGCAGCGATCAGGTCAACGTGCTTGGCCAGTTCCGGGTGTTCTTCCCAGACGTGCCATTGCTCGGAGGTGGTGACCGGCACTTTCACGGCCGCGCGGACGCGATCAAGTAATACGCTCAGTTCGGCGGCGGTAATTTCCTTACGGAAGATTGCCTCGTTGCCTACAACCACGCGAACCACACTACGGGAGGTGTTGGCGATTTCGATGGCGCGAGTGATTTCGCGTTCATTGCGCTCCTGGTCCGGGCTGATCCAGATCCCCAGTGTCACACGCAGGCCGAACTCTTCTGCCAGCTTGGGAATATCGCCCAGCGTACCGTCGACCGAGTAAGTACGGATGTTGTCCGTCAGCTTGCTCATGATCTCCAGGTCGCGACGCATTTGATCGTCGGTGGGGTATTGCTCTTTTTGTGGGTACTGGCCTTGCTGGTACGGCGAGTACGAGAAGCCGGCGATCTGTTCAGGCCAGTTGGGGGCGGTGACCGGGCGATTGACCAGCGCCCAGAAGCCGGTAAACAAGGCTGCGATGGCGAGCACCACAACCAGGTTGAGTCCAAATTTACGCGATGACATAGCTATTTCGGGTTCCAAAGAATGTGGAACGAAGGAACGGTTGGCGGTCGCCAAGGGGCGCGCATCCTACACCGGGTATTCTCTTTTCGTATAGCGGACAAGGAATTGCCCGACGTTGGGCAGTTAACTTTCACATAAGTTCTTACACTTGCAGCTTGAAGCTTAAAACTTGTCACTGTGAAGCCTATAATGCGCGCCGGTTTTTGGGGTATTGGTCATGAGCACAGAAGATCCGCGGTTTGCAGGCATCGCCCGTTTGTATGGCATCGAGGGGCTGGAGCGCCTGCGCGCGGCGCACGTAGCGATCGTTGGCGTCGGTGGCGTCGGTTCCTGGGCGGCGGAAGCCGTTGCCCGGTGCGGTGTGGGCGAGATTTCGCTGTTTGACCTTGACGACGTCTGTGTCAGCAACGCCAACCGCCAGTTACACGCGCTGGACAGCACCGTCGGCAAACCGAAAGTCGAAGTGATGGCCGAGCGCCTGCGCGGGATCAACCCGGACTGCACGGTGCACGCGGTGGCTGACTTCGTCACCCGCGAGACCATGGCCGAGTACATCACGCCGAACATTGACTGCGTGATCGACTGCATCGACAGCGTTAACGCCAAGGCGGCGCTGATTGCCTGGTGCAAGCGACGCAAGATCCAAATCATCACCACCGGCGGGGCGGGTGGGCAGATTGATCCGACGCTGATTCAGGTGTGCGATTTGAACCGTACGTTCAACGATCCGTTGGCGTCGAAAGTGCGCTCCACGTTGCGGCGCGATTACAACTTCTCCCGCACTGTGACGCGCCACTACAGCGTGCCGTGCGTGTTTTCCACCGAGCAACTGCGCTACCCGAAACCCGATGGCAGCATTTGCTTGCAGAAGAGTTTTGTCGGCGATGGCGTGAAGCTGGACTGTGCCGGCGGGTTTGGCGCGGTGATGATGGTGACGGCGACGTTCGGCATGGTCGCGGCGACCAAGGCTGTGGATAAGATTGTGGCGGGTGTTCGGCGCCCTTCGGATCGGGTTAAACCTGTCTGACGTTGATCGTTCCCACGCTCTGCGTGGGAATGCAGCCCGGGACGCTCCGCGTCCCTTCAACAGCCGAACGCAGAGCGTCCGAAGAGGCATTCCCACGCGGAGCGTGGGAGCGATCAGCTACTGAGCCAACTCATTCATCCGCTGAAGCACGGCATTGAGGCCATTACTGCGCGATGACGACAGTTGCCGCGAAAGCCCAAGCTGATTGAACCAATCCGGCAAATCCACCTGTCGCAACTCAGTCGCCGACAACCCGTTGACCCGCGCCAGCAGCAACGCCACCAAGCCGCGTATCAACCGCGCATCGCTGCTCGCCGCAAACTGCCAATGACCATCCTGCAGCGAGCCCACCAACCAGACCTGGCTTTCACAGCCATGCACCCGGTTGGCGTCGACTTTATCCACATCGCTCAAAACAGGCAGACGATCGCCCCATTGCAT
>NZ_JBFUKU010000385.1:0-4192 GCF_056400685.1 Pseudomonas sp. P5_A12
GCATCGACGTACCGCTATCCCATGAGGTGCCGCTGCCTATCAGTCAGGCCTCGCCTGTGTTGAGCACCGGAAATCCCTTGCCGGGCCGACGTTTGCTGGTGCTGGACAACGAGGTGAGCATTCTCGAGAGCATGAGCGCGCTGCTTGAGCAGTGGGGGTGCGAGGTGGTCACGGCCACGGATGAATCCGCCGCGCTGGCAGCCCTGCGCGGGCGAGCGCCGGAATTGATACTGGCGGACTATCACCTCGATCACGGAGTGGTGGGCTGCGATGTGGTCAGGCATTTGCGTGAGCATTTCAGCCAGGTCATCCCGGCGGTGATCATTACGGCGGACCGCACTGATCAGTGTCGACGCTCATTGCAGCGACTCGGCGCACCGCTGCTGAACAAGCCGGTCAAGCCAGGCAAGTTGCGCGCAGTGCTGAGTCAGATGCTTGGGTAACGGCGTTATCAAAGCGCCCGATATTGCAGGCTGAACCCGAGTTCCGCCGACTGACCTTGCTCCAGCAACCGCAACCCCGGCCGACCTGGCAAGTGATGCGCGTTGACCGGGTGGCTGACCGGTTCGATGCAGAAAAACTCCAGGCCGACCGGGCAGTAGAGCAGGTAGTAATCGCTGCCGGTGGCTTGGCATTCCAGCGCATAACCGAGGTCGGCTTGCTGGATCAGGCAATGGCCGTCCCAGTGGCAGAAGCCGTTATCCACCAGAGAGGCGGGTAGGGCACCCAGTTGATGAAAGTCCCAGTCGGCGGGCAGTTCGATCAACTCGGTTGGCAATTTCGAGCTATTGCACAGCCAGACTTGCTCGGCCTTGGCCTGTAGCTGCGTGTTTGCGGTGCGCGGAAAGTAAGGGTGTAAACCGAGCCCATGCCACGCGGCGCGCTCGGCCAAGTGGGTGACCTGCAACTCGATATTCAATTGGCCCTTGTTCAGATGGAAGCGTTGCCGGGCGCGATAAGCGAAGGGGGTGCTGCTGTCGAGTTGCAGGACGACTTCGTTGGCGGATTGCGACACCACCTGCCACGGTTGTTGCCAGGCGCTGCCATGGATGGGCAGGGGATCGGTGAGACTGTTGGGCGTCAGGGCCAGCCAGCCATCGGGGCAATCGAAGCCACCTTCAGCAATACGGTTGGACCAGGGGGCCAGGGGATAGCAACCGAGTTTGCCCGGCAGACCGGTATTCAGTGCGTGGGAATCATTGTGGCGGAGCAGCGGTTGACCGGTGCTGCGAACCGCCCAGTTGACAATGCTGCCACCGAGCGCGGGGGCGAGGGTGAGGAGGGTCAGTTCGTCTTCGAGTTCGAGAAGTGTCAGCGTCATTCAAGTTGGCTCCAATATGAGAACACCGCAACCCTTGTAGCAGCTGGCGAAGCCTGCGTCAGGCTCGGGCCGCGATCGGACGAAGCAGTCGTCAATCCGGTGAATGCGGTCTTCTCGATACACCACGCAATATGGTTTTACGACTGCTKYGTCCGATCGCGGTCCGAGCCGGACGCAGGCTKCGCCAGCTGCTACAGGTGATCGGCGGTGATTCAGGCGTTAAACAGCGGTTCCGCCAGCCCGGTGACACCCGGATTGAGGGCGAATACGCCGCCGGCCAGGGACTGTTCGTCATGGTCGTCGCCGGGGCGGATCGAGGTCACGAACAACGTGTCCAGTCGACTGCCACCGAAGGCGCACATGGTGGGTTTTTTCACCGGGACGGCGAGGGAACGATCCAGACGACCGTCGGGGGTAAAGCGGTGAATCATCCCGGCGTCATTGCCGCAGATCCAGTAGCAACCTTCGGCATCGACAGCCGCGCCGTCGGGGCGACCGGGGAACTGTTTCATGTCGACGAACAGCCGCTGATTGGACGGTGTGCCGCTGTCGACGTCGTAGTCAAAGGCCCATATCTGCTGGATCAAGGGATGCGAGTCGGACAGGTACATCGTGCGGCCATCCGGGCTGAAGCCCAGGCCGTTCGGGACGATAAACCCGCCCAGTTGCGCCTCAAGTGGCCCGTGTTGACCCGCGCTGTAACGGTAAAGGGCACCGTCGGCGATGTTGGCGCCCATGTTCAACACCATGCTGCTCGCCCAGAAACGCCCCTGACGGTCACAACGGCCATCGTTCAGGCGCATGTCGGTCCGAGCGTGGTCGACGTGCGCCAGCAATTGAATGTCGAGGTTGCCATCGTTGTGAGGATGCAATTGGAAAAACCCGCTTTCCATCCCGGCTACCCAGCAACCGTCACGGTGGCGGGTGATGCACGCGAGCATTTGCGGCGCTTTCCACGACTGGACATGGCCGCTGTCGGCACTCCAGCGTTGCAGGTTCCCCGCAGGAATATCAACCCAGTACAGGGCGTTTTCCTCGGGGACCCACACCGGGCATTCACCGACGGCGTTACGGGCATCGACAATCAATTCGGCTTGCATGGCAACTCATTCCCTTGGGTTTTTGTTGTGGGGATCACGCGGGAAGCAGGGCTTCAATCGCCGAACGGGCCGGCTGCGCAAAAGGCTCCACCCTGATAGACCCGGGCCGGATCATCGGCGGCAGGCATCGGCTGGGCTTCGACTTTTTCACGGAACACTTCGGAGGTGTCCTGCGGCGCGTATCCCAAGGCAGTGGCGTAACGGTTGTCCCACCAGATGTCTTTGTTATCGGACATGCCGTACACCACGGTGTGGCCGACATTCGGGGTGTACAGGGCACGTTCGAGCAGTTGGGTGAGGTCGCCGAAGCTCAGCCAGGTGCTCATCATCCGGCGGTTTTGCGGTTCCGGGAACGAGGAGCCGATGCGCACGCTGACGGTTTCGATGCCATAGCGATTGAAGTAGAACGTCGCCATGTCTTCACCGTAGGACTTGGACAAACCGTAGTAGCTGTCCGGCTGGTGAGGGGAGTGGGCGTCGATGACCTGGTCTTGCTTGTAGAAACCGATGACGTGGTTGGAGCTGGCGAAGATCACCCGCTTCACACCGTGGCGGCGTGCGGCTTCATAGATGTGGAATACGCCGCAGATGTTGGCGCCGAGAATCTCTTCGAACGAGCGCTCTACCGACACACCGCCGAAGTGCAGGATCGCGTCCACGCCTTCGACCAATTGATGCACGGCTTGCTTGTCCGCCAGATCGCACGGCACGACTTCTTCGCGATCATCGATAGCCGGGGCCATGGCGGCGATGTCCGACAGACGAATGACGTTGGCGTAGGGGCGCAGGCTTTCGCGCAAGACTTTACCGAGGCCACCGGCAGCACCGGTCAGCAGCAGGCGATTGAAAGGGGAGCGGGTGGTTGCAGTGGTCGTCATGGGGGAATCCTGGACAAGCAGTTGTTGTTATAAAATCGTTGTAAGTTGTCGTACGACTTTGTTGAAGTATCGTAAGGCAATCCGGGTGTTGTCAACGCGACATTGGTGGAAATGGACGGAGGGTCAATTCCTGTTGCAGAAACGCTAAACAGCCAGACTGGAATGCAATCCTTGTGGGAGTGAGCCTGCTCGCGATAGCGGTGAATCAGTCAACCAATTGCTGATTGAAAGATAGCAATCGCGAGCAGGCTCGCTCCCACAGGGGTGTGTGTTCATCCGAATAGTTGTGGGTCTTACAGCAACGAAATCGGGTAGTTGATGATGATACGGTTTTCATCGAATTCGTTGTTGCTGAAGCTCTTGCGAATGCTGGAGTTGCGCCATTTGACGTTGAGACTTTTCAACGGGCCGCTTTGCAGGGTGTAGGCCAGTTCCGATTCGCGGCCCCATTCCGTGCCGTCGGTAACAGCGTTGGCGCCGGTGCCGGTGTGGATGTTGTCACCGCTGATGTAGCGGTTCATCAGTGTCAGGCCCGGAACACCCAAGGCGACGAAGTTGTAATCGTGGCGCACCTGCCAGGATTTTTCCTGGGCGTTGTCGTAGCTGGAGTTGTAGCTGTCGTTGGCCAGGGTACCGCCGCTGGTGCCGTTGACGCGCATCCATTGATCGTCACCGGTGAGTTTTTGCAGGCCGACATAGAAGGTGCTGCCACCGTATTTGGCCGAGAGCATGGCGAACCCGGTTTTGTTGTCCAGGTCGCCTAACAGAGCGCTGCCGTTTTCTTTGCCGATGAAATAGCCAAGGTTGGCGCCAAGGACCCAGTCGCCAATCGGCTGGCTGTGGTTCAGGTTGTAATACTGTTGCTGGTAGAGGTCGCTGAGTTCTGCGTACCA
>NZ_JBFUKU010000386.1:0-4187 GCF_056400685.1 Pseudomonas sp. P5_A12
GATTTTCGGTCGTACCACCGCCAGCTTACTGTCCGACTACAACGAATGGCGTGACAGCATTTACCCCGACGATCTGGACTATGCCGAACGCAGCCTTGCCGAAGTGCTGGTCAAAGGCGCGATTGAAGACCGCGAATACCGCATCATCAATGCCGACGGACAGGTGCGTTGGCTCAGCGACAAATGCTTCGTCAACCGTCAGGCCGAGCCCGGCCAACCGGTGATCATTGTCGGTATTGCTGAAGACATCACCGAAAAGAAACGCACGGAAGCCGAGCTGCAACGCCTGGCCACCACCGACGTGCTGACTCAAAGCAGCAATCGCCGGCACTTCTTCGAATGCGCGCAACGCGAGTTTGCACAGGCACGCCAACAAGGCGCGCCACTGGCGTTCCTGTTGCTGGACATCGATGATTTCAAAGTGATCAACGACACTTACGGCCACCTGCAAGGTGACACGGTGCTGCAACAGATCGCTGAAAGCGGTCGCAGCGCATTACGTCGTGGTGATGTATTTGGCCGGATTGGCGGTGAAGAGTTCGCGGCGGTATTTCCGGGCTGCGCTCCCGACATGGCCATGCAAGTGGCCGAGCGCCTGCAACGGCAGATTCAGCAATTGAGCTTCAGCCATGACGGCCAGACCTTCGGCATCACCGTCAGCCAGGGTTTGACCAGTCTCACCGACGAAGACGAAAGCCTCGACAGCCTGTTCGCCCGCGCAGATGCGGCGATGTATGAAGCCAAACGGCAGGGCAAGAACCGCATCACCGCCGCTTAATTGCCCAAAACCTGCCCCCCCTGTAGGAGCGAAGCGATAGCGCCCTGACAGTCAAAGTGATGTTCACCGAAACACCGCTATCGCGAGCAGGCTCACTCCTACAAGGGTATTCGGCAGGCCTATTTTTTGCGCAATCGCACGAGCTCAGGCAAGCCGATCTTGAGCAACCGTGCCGTCCGGCTTTTCGCCAACGCTTCAACCCCCTCGTGCTCGGTCAGGCGCGCCAATTGCGCCGCCATGTTCATCACCAGCGCTTCACGTGAGTAAACCCCACCACCGAGCTGATAGACCGCCGCAATCAGCTCTCGCAGCTCTAGCGGCAGACGCCAACGAGTGCGCAACGCCGAACCGTAGGCTGCACCGAACTCTGCGAGCGCATCGCCCACCTCTTGCCACTTATCCAGCTCACCCCCAGCCTGCTTCCACTCTTGCAAACACCGCAGCAAAGCCAGGTCGCCAAGACGATGCAGCATGCCCGCGCAGTAACAGCGCTCTTGTTCAAGATCCAGCAAGCGCGCCAGGGTGCGGGCGTACTCGGCGGTGTGCAGCGACAACTCCCAATAACGCTCGGCATAGTCCGCCAGTATCGGATCTACAAGCCGGGCACTGCGCTTGAGCGCCAACCCCAGAATCAGGTTCATGCTTTGCCCGGAGCCCAAACGATGCAAGGCCTGAGACAGGGTCTGCACGGGGTCGCCAATGTGACGCCCCGCGCTGTTCGCGGCGGCGATCAGCACAGCGGTAATTTGCGGATCGGTGCGAATTTCGTCTTCCAGGCGCTTCAGATCGAGACCGTTGGGATTGAGGCTGCGTTGAACCGCAATCCGCACGTCAGTCATTAACGATGCACCGTCAGTCAGTTCTCGATGACGTTCCAGATACACCGATAACGTCATGCCCGGCGCCAACGTTGGCACCTCACAGGACACCTCCTCGCCCGCGTTCAGCAGCAGACCCTGCAGACGCCGGGTCAGGTTTTCCATGTTCAGGGGTTTGGTCAGGTACGCCGTGGGCGCCATAGGCAAAGCCTCGCGCACGCTGGCACTGTCGTTGCGACTGCTCATCAGAATGAACGGCATCGGCGGATTGCGCCTGCGTTGGCGCACATTGCGCAAAACATTCAAGCCATCGACACCGGGCAACTCCCAGTCTACGATCGCCAAGTCGTAAGGAGTCTCCGCCAGCCTGTCTATTGCCTGCTGGCCATCGGCGCACAAGTCCAGCCGCGCATCGCATCGCACATTCAATAACACTTGCTTGAGCAAGTCTCGGGACCAAGGGTCCGCCTCGGCAATCAGCACTCTCGGTGTAGCGGGTAAATCAACGACAGTCATGCAGCACGCTCCCTCGCAATGCTTGAACCTCAGCCAACACTGGCGAATCGATACAGAACAATTGGCCTCAATCATGTTTCATGAGGCGTAAAAAAACCCGCCGAAGCGGGTTTTTTGTCGATCAGCTCACAAATCAATCAGAGCTCGGAGAAACACTCTTCGATGATCGCCAGACCTTGGTCCAGTTGCTCGTCCGGCGAAGTCAGCGGTACCAGGACGCGCAGAACGTTGCCGTAAGTGCCGCAAGACAGCAGGATCAAGCCCTTATCGCGCGCCTTGGCCACCACCGACGCTACCGCAGCAGCGTTTGGCTTGTGGCTGTCGCCGTTTTCGAACAGCTCGACAGCGATCATCGCGCCCAGGGCACGGACTTCGCCAATCACTGGGTATTTGGCCTGGATAGCCTTCAGACCAGTGACCAGACGCTCACCGACGGCCTTGCAGCGGTCCAGGAGGTGTTCTTCTTCGAACACTTCCATTACGGCCAGGGCCGCGGCGCATGCGATCGGGCTACCGGCGTAAGTGCCGCCCAGGCCGCCTGGAGCAATGGCGTCCATGTATTCAGCCTTGCCGCACACACCGGCCAGCGGGAAGCCGCCAGCGATGGATTTGGCGAACGTGGTCAGGTCGGCAGCAACGCCCATCTGTTCCATGGCGAAGAAGGTGCCGGTACGGCCAGCGCCGGTTTGCACTTCGTCAGCGATCAACAGGATGCCGTGCTGGTCGCACAGGGCGCGCAGACGCTTCATGAACTCTTTAGGCGCGACGTAGAAACCACCTTCGCCCTGAACCGGCTCGATGATGATGGCAGCAATGTCACGCGGCTCGGCGTCGTTCTTGAAGATGCGTTCAATGCTGGCGATCGAGTCATCGACGCTCACACCGTGCAGTTCGTTCGGGTACAGCGCGCGGAACACGCCGCCTGGCATCAGGCCCATGCCAGCCGAGTAAGGCACGACTTTACCGGTCAGGCCCAAGGTCATCATGGTGCGACCGTGGTAAGCGCCAGTGAAAGCGATCACCCCAGCGCGGCCAGTGGCGGCACGGGCGATTTTCACGGCGTTTTCTACCGCTTCGGAACCGGTGGTGACCAACAGGGTTTTCTTGGCGAAATCACCTGGCACCTTGGCGTTGATTTTTTCGCACACTTCTACGTACGGTTCGTAAGCCAGTACTTGGAAGCAAGTATGGGTCAGCTTGTTCAGCTGCTCGGTCACAGCAGCGATGATTTTCGGATGCACGTGACCGGTGTTCAGCACGGCAATACCGCCGGCGAAGTCGATGAACTCGCGACCTTCAACGTCGGTCACGGTGGCGTTCTTCGCGGACTCGGCGAAGATCGGGTGAATCTGGCCAACACCGCGTGGTACAGCGGCTTCGCGGCGTTTCATCAGGGATGCGTTAGTCTTGCTCATAAAGTCCTCATTCACCGCTCATCGGGCGGCGTGGTTCAAGGAAAATGCGGCGGGGAGGCAACTACGGCAGCATGCGATGATCGACTGCCACAGCTTTCCCAACCACAGAGAAAATTCCGTTTGAAGCGCGCAAAGGGACAGCGCTCTCGTGCCCTTTGCGTTTAAAGCAATGCCTTGCTGGGCTTAGATGCCCAGGCAGAGGTATTTGATTTCCAGATAATCTTCGATGCCGTACTTGGAGCCTTCACGGCCCAGGCCCGAGGCCTTGATGCCGCCGAACGGCGCGACTTCGTTGGAGATCAACCCGGTGTTGACGCCAACCATGCCGTACTCCAGGGCTTCAGCTACACGGAACACACGACCCAGGTCGCGAGCATAGAAGTACGAGGCCAGACCGAACTCGGTGTCGTTGGACATCGCGATCACTTCGGCTTCGTCTTTGAAGCGGAACAGCGGCGCCAATGGACCGAAGGTTTCTTCCTTGGCCACGGCAGCGTTCTTTGGCACGTTGGTCAGAATGGTCGGCTCAAAGAAATTGCCTTCCATGACCTTGCCACCTGCCAGAACGGTCGCGCCTTTGCTGATCGCGTCAGCAATGTGTTCTTGAACCTTGGCCACGGCTTTTTCGTCGATCAACGGGCCAGTGGTGGTGCCTTCTTC
>NZ_JBFUKU010000387.1:0-4174 GCF_056400685.1 Pseudomonas sp. P5_A12
CTCCAGACCTGCGTCCGGAGTTGCCGCAAAACGCCGACATCAATCAGGAGGATCGCAGCCTCACGGTGCGCCCGGAGCGTGAATTCGAACTGCCGGACAACTTCTGGGCGGTGAAGAAGCTCACCTACCGCATCGCTACGCAAGATAAAGCCGCACCGTTGATCTTCCTGATTGCCGGCACCGGCGCACGTTTCGACAGCAGCCTCAACGAATACCTGAAAAAGCTCTACTACAAGGCCGGCTACCATGTGGTGCAACTGTCGTCGCCGACCAGTTTCGACTTCATCAGCGCCGCTTCACGCTTTGCCACTCCGGGCGTCACCAAGGAAGACGCCGAAGACTTATACCGGGTGATGCAGGCGGTGCGGGCACAAAACCCGAAAGTGCCCGTCACCGATTACTACCTGACCGGTTACAGCCTGGGCGCACTGGACGCAGCGTTTGTCGCGCACCTGGACGAGACACGCCGCAGTTTCAACTTCAAGAAAGTCTTGCTGCTCAACCCGCCGGTCAACCTGTACACCTCGATCAACAACCTGGACAAGCTGGTCCAGACCGAGGTCAAGGGCATCAACAGCAGCACCACGTTCTATGAGCTGGTGCTGAACAAACTGACCCGCTACTTCCAGGAGAAAGGCTACATCGACCTCAACGATGCCCTGCTCTATGACTTCATGCAGTCCAAGGAACAGTTGACCAACGAACAGATGGCCATGGCGATCGGCACGTCTTTCCGCTTCTCGGCGGCCGACATTGCCTTCACCTCGGACCTGATCAACCGTCGCGGCCTGATCACGCCACCGAAGTTCCCGATCACCGAAGGCACCAGCCTCACGCCGTTCCTCAAGCGTGCACTGCAATGCGACTTCGACTGCTACATCACTGAACAGGTCATCCCGATGTGGCGCGCCCGCACCGACGGTGGCAGCCTGCTGCAACTGATCGACCAGGTGAGCCTCTACGCCCTCAAGGATTACCTGCACAACAGCCCGAAAATCGCTGTGATGCACAACGCTGACGACGTGATCCTGGGCCCTGGCGACCTCGGCTTCCTGCGCAAGACTTTCGGCAATCGCTTGACCGTTTATCCATACGGCGGCCATTGCGGCAACCTTAACTACCGCGTCAACAGCGACGCCATGCTGGAGTTCTTCCGTGGCTAAATACCTCCTGCTAATCGCTGCGTTACTCTGTGCAGGCGTCGCCAATGCCGACAACAGCAAAGCCAATGCGCCTGTTGTGGTCGACAGTGACGGCTTCAAGGAGCCGCTGAGCAAACTCAAATTCAACCCAGGACTGGACCAGCGCGAGTTCGAACGCTCGACGCTCAACGCACTGGCCGTCTACGACCCGCTGGAAGAGTGGAACCGTCGGGTTTATCACTTCAACTACCGCTTCGATCAATGGGTATTCCTGCCCGTAGTCGACGGCTACCGCTATATCACACCAAGCTTCCTGCGCACCGGTGTCAGCAACTTCTTCAACAACCTCGGCGATGTGCCGAACCTTGTGAACAGCCTGTTGCAGCTCAAAGGCAAGCGCTCGATGGAAACCTCCGCGCGCCTGTTGCTCAACACCACCATCGGCATCGCTGGCCTGTGGGACCCGGCTACCGCCATGGGCTTGCCGCGCCAGAACGAAGACTTCGGTCAGACGCTTGGGTTCTATGGTGTACCGGGTGGCGCCTACTTCGTCCTGCCGATCCTCGGGCCGTCGAACATCCGTGACACCAGCGGATTGGCGGTGGACTTCACCGTAGACTCGGCGATCAACTTCCTGAACGTGGCTGAAGTCAGCTCCAACCATCCTGAAGTCTGGATCCTGCGTGGCATCGACAAACGCAACCAGACCAACTTCCGCTATGGCCAGCTGAACTCCCCGTTCGAGTACGAGAAAGTGCGGTTTGTGTACACCGAGGCGCGCAAGTTGCAGATCGCCGAGTAAATCCGGCGGAAACGAAAAAGGCCATTCGATGGGAGTCGAATGGCCTTTTTACATTCCCGCCACAACCCAAATCCCCTGTGGGAGCGAGCCTGCTCGCGATAACGGWCTTTCATTCAATATCTRTGGTGCATGTCAGTCCGGTATCGCGAGCAGGCTCGCTCCTACATCTGCACGATGCCCGGTTTTAGCTTTTCAGTGCTTTCCAGATTTTGCTGACAACCATCACACCCGCCAACACCACCGCACCCGCTACTATCCCCGCCACCGCATTCACTAACGTCGGCACGATAAACCCGGCACCGCCCGCACTGGCGCTGACGCTTTCGATCCAATGATGAACCACCGGCACGCCGTGAGTCAGGATCCCGCCACCCACCAGGAACATCGCTGCCGTACCAATCACCGACAGGCTTTTCATCAAGTACGGTGCCGCTCGCAAAATCATGCCGCCGATGCTTTTGGCCAACGGGCGCGACTTTTGGCTCAACCACAAACCGAGGTCGTCGAGTTTGACAATGCCCGCCACCAGGCCATACACGCCGATGGTCATGACGATGGCAATGCCCGAGAGCACAATCACTTGCTGGGTCAGCGACGCATCCGCCACGATGCCAAGGGTAATGGCGATGATTTCTGCCGACAGGATGAAGTCGGTGCGCACCGCGCCCTTGATCTTGTCCCGCTCGAAGGCCACCAGATCGACCGCTGGATCGGCCACCGCCTCAACCAGTTCCGCATGTTCGGCCTGATCTTCAGCCTTGCTGTGCAGGAATTTGTGCGCGAGTTTTTCGAAACCTTCAAAGCACAGGTACGCACCACCGACCATCAACAACGGCGTGACCAGCCACGGAATGAACGCGCTGATCGCCAATGCCGACGGCACCAGGATCAGTTTGTTGCGAAACGAGCCCTTGGCGACCGCCCAGACCACCGGAATTTCTCGCTCGGCACGCACACCGCTGACCTGCTGGGCGTTGAGTGCCAGATCGTCGCCAAGCACACCGGCGGTCTTTTGGGCGGCCATTTTGGTCATCAAGGCGACATCGTCGAGTACCGCGGCGATGTCGTCGAGCAGCACCAGCAAACTGCTTCCTGCCATGAATCAGGTTTCCTTCTTGGATGAATGCCATGCAGCATAGCGCGACGGCACGCCACACGGGGCATTCTTGAGCGCCGCGCGAGCCCGGTGATACCATGCGCAACCGCCAGAACAGGCAAGGAACCCCTTGGTTTATGAGCACTATCCGCGAGCGCAACAAAGAACTGATCCTGCGTGCCGCCAGTGAGGAATTTGCCGACAAGGGCTTCGCTGCGACCAAAACCAGTGACATCGCGGCCAAGGCGGGTTTGCCCAAGCCCAATGTCTACTACTACTTCAAATCCAAGGAAAACCTCTACCGCGAGGTCCTGGAAAGTATCATCGAGCCGATTCTGCAGGCCTCGACACCGTTCAACGCCGACGGTGAGCCCAGCGAAGTGCTGAGCAGCTACATCCGCTCGAAAATCCGTATTTCGCGTGACCTGCCGTTCGCCTCCAAGGTGTTCGCCAGYGAGATCATGCACGGCGCCCCGCACCTGAGCCCTGACCTGGTCGAACAGCTCAACGCTCAGGCCAAACACAACATCGACTGCATCCAGACCTGGATCGACCGCGGCCAGATCGCCGGCATCGACCCCAACCACCTGATGTTCAGCATCTGGGCCGCGACCCAGACCTATGCCGACTTTGACTGGCAGATCACGGCGATTACCGGTAAAGCCAAGCTGGATGAGGTGGATTATGAGGCGGCGGCGCAGACGATTATTCGGTTGGTGTTGAAGGGGTGTGAGCCGGATCGGTAGACCGCAGCGAGGCCTTCGCGAGCAAGCCCGCTCCCACATTTGATTTGTGTAAGGCGCAGATCAAATGTGGGAGCKGGCTTGCTCGCGAAGGCGGCAACGCGGTTTCGAATCAAACCCAGATTGCATCCCACAGCGGATAGTCGCCCAACTTTCAACCAGTCTCGCCCGCAATGGGTTAGCAACGACATACCGCGCAATTCTGACCAGGCTTTCTTCTTGTCGCAGCGAGTGATCATGAAAACCCTGTTGCCACAGGCTTCCTGTTCTACCCGTTGCCGCATTGATTGATCGCGCGCTCAAAGATTTGGTCTGGCACATCAACTCCCCTAACGATCCTCGATGCAGTTGTATTAACCAGTGAAAATGGTCGGGCATCACGACGAAAGCC
>NZ_JBFUKU010000388.1:0-4128 GCF_056400685.1 Pseudomonas sp. P5_A12
AGATGGACCTGGATCTTTGGTGCACCGGAGAGAGCGCGCATCAAGTGCCCTCCCCTTTGCGCCCTGCATGGCTAACGACGCGTTTCAGGCTGGACTTGAGTCCCACCGGGCTCAGCCATATGCGCATGGTGGCCGAATTGATCGATGCCGACTCCGGGGCGGAAATAGGAACCCTGCGCCGCAACAGCGCCTTTCGGGTGCAACAACAAGGACACCGCTTGCACGTTAATGTTGAGCGCAGCGCCAAAGGCGAAACGGACAGCACGATTCCTGAACTGACGAACACACTGGGCCTGTTTATTTTCCGGCCAGACAGCAGCCTGAGTTACTGGATGCGATCATTGTCCGAAACGCGTTACCTGTTCGATGATGGTAATGACATGTTCCTTTTGTGCAGTAAACGGTGACACCGGCGAACGCCATCGTTCAGGACCACATACACGCCTAATCTCTTGATACAGGGGAAACGGGATGACCGAAAAAACAGCGCGCCAATGCTGGTCATGGGTCCTCCCCTTCCTGCTCGCCATCAGTCTCGCGCTGACAGCGGGATGTTCCGGCAAAACGTCCAGGCATCGCAATTCGACTGCAAGCTCGGGCTCCAATTGCTATGCAAAGGCGCTACCCACTGCCGGTGAAGGTGGCCTGGCATGGGGCTCCTCCCTGAGTATTGCCCGCCAAAAATCCATGAATAATTGCATACGCTATGCCGGCCGCTCCGGTGGCACGCCGAACACCTGCCAAGTGGTATTGGCGGAGTGCAAAAATTGATAGCGGTAGAAAGCAGGCACTGATAGCGAACCCGGCCGATTCACAGTGGTCACAACAAGTGATGGCATCGCGCCTTGGGTTTCCTGCATTCCAGCGCGACGCTTGCGAACCACACATATCAGGGTGCGCCGGATAACTTCAGTCGGTTCGGTTCCTGTCTGACGCAGGCACTGACCGCTGCTCTCATCCAATGCTCCCCTCTCGGAGTACGGAAATGACTCAATCAACGCGCTTCTTTCTATCGACCTTCCTCGCGTTAGCTACATTGGCCTCGACGAGCCTGCTGAACAGTGCCAGTGCAGAAACCGCAGAGGATCTGAATAAAGACTCTCTGCAAGCATTGGAAATGCTCTACAAGGTCAATCCAACAGCCAAATCCATCTCGCAACAAGCCAAAGCCGTGCTGGTCTTCCCCAAAATCATCAAGGCGGGCCTGGTATTCGGCGGCAGCTATGGCGAAGGCGTATTAATGAAGGGTAAGACCGTCGTGGACTATTACAACTCCGTCAGTGGGTCATGGGGGCTACAGGCGGGCGCTCAGTCCTATGGCTATGCAGTATTTCTGATGAATGATAAAGCGCTGAAATACATCGCTGAAACCAAGGGTTGGGAAGTTGGCGTAGGGCCAACCGTGGTTGTCGTGAATGAAGGGATTGCCAAGAACCTGTCCAGCTCGACGCTGAAAGACGATGCGTATGCATTCATCTTCGATCAGCAAGGGTTAATGGCCGGGGTCAGCATCGAWGGCTCGAAGATTTCCCTGATCAAACGCTAAAAGCGGCCAAGCACGAATCACCCCATCGGTTGCATGCAACCTTTGGGGTGAAGTCCATTAAGTGGAAGCCATCAAGAGCGGCCTACGGAACCTGTGACCGGTAGATTGCCCAGCAACTTGAGCCCCGTGGTTTTCACGAAAGCGTCATAGTCCATTGGTCTCTCAATACGGGTTTCTGCATTGGGCAACACGTACGCCCAGGCACGCTGGGACGATGCGTCGTAGACCAGCTTGAACAGGCGCGTCGGCACCCAGACCTTGTTGTCGCCAATGGTGGTGTGGCCCGGGTCAAACAGCGGGCCGGTAAACACATAAACATTGCCCTCGGCGCGCTTGGCAAACTTCCTGACGTCAGACTCGACCTTGCTCCAGATCTTCCGGTTGTTGGTGGGGTCTTGCGGCACCATGTTCGACAGCGCAAAGGACTGGGCCATGGCATTGGGGTTCGGTGCATCGGCCGCCGGGGATTGATGACCACGGTCCACCGCCGGATGTTGGCTACGGTAGTCGCTCAACTCTGCCCGCCCGCTCTTGGGAATGCGCGGGTCCGGGTAGAACTGGTTGGTGCGCTCTTCCCCTTTGGCATCCTGAAGCTGGGCGGYATTGAGACGCTCGACCACTACCAGCGGCGTCTTGCTGGTTTGCGAGTACAGCACCGCGAAGTGGTCGGAACACAGGGCCAAGGGGTTCATGGTTGCAGGCACAGTGGCCATGTTGATCGGTCTGGCTGCCGGAAACAGATCTGCACAGCCGTCGAATGATGCCTGTCTCTGCTTGTTTGAATAAAGGTCCAGCGCCGCGCTCTTGCTGATCGAGCCCGAGCGGGACACGTGTTCCTGTGCCTGGGTGGGCGGCTTGATCAGATCCAGCAGGCTGCGGGCTTCTGCCCCGGTGGAAAGCAAAACAAGGGCCGACAGCCCAACTGCAATTTTGCGTAGGTACATGCGTTAGATCTTCAAATGGAGTTGAGAGGAAAACGTACGGCGGGTCCCGATCACGGAACCAGGTGCAGGCGCTAGCAGATTACATGACGGGGTACATGCTTTTACTGTCCTTGATCAAACTACCGATGCGGTCCGGTCGGCTCCGAAAGTACGAGCGCTGATGCTCGTGCGGGGTTTATTGACCACCACAAATGCCATTAGTGCAGAGCGGCGTTGGCATTCTACTCGCTCATACACGTTGAGGAAGCGATCAACATAGTACGGTGAGAAGCGGACGCCAAAGGCCAGAATATTGCGCTGGCTGCTCTCAAAAAAGAATCTTTCTCAAGCAAGTGTTTGGTAATTCATCACATTTGCGTATGATATTGATTCTCAAATAACACCAATCAAATGTGAGCTCACATGTCCGCCCCCACCCTCCAGTGTTCAAAAAACTCCGTTACGCCGCGCGCGCCATCGGCACTGCGCCCTTTGGCTCTCGCAGTGCACATGYTGACAGCCGGTATTGCCTTCGTTGCGCCCTCGGTGCAGGCGGCGGAACAGACTGAGCAGACCGAGACGGGCAGCTCTGTGACCTTGCCGGCTATCGCTATCACAGAGGCTGCCACGGGTGAACGCCTTGGCGTCACCGAAGGCACCCACTCATACACGACTGACGCGGCACAAACGGCCACACCGTTTGACATTTCTCTGCGGGACACGCCGCAGTCAGTCAGCGTCGTCACCCAACAGCGCATACAGGACCAGAATCTGCAGACGATCCTCGACGTGGTAAACAATGCCACCGGTGTGTCGGTCAACCGCTACGAAACCAGCCGGGCGCAGTTCAACGCCCGAGGCTTTGAACTCAACTCGCTGATGATCGATGGCGTGCCCACCATCTTCGAACAGCCATGGAGTTCAGGGGAGATTTTCAGCAGCCTGGCCATGTATGACCGCGTGGAAATAGTACGTGGCGCCAACGGTTTGATGACCGGTGCCGGCGATCCTTCCGCGACCATCAATATGGTGCGCAAGCGCGCCAGCAGTACTGAACTGACGGGTTCGGTAGAACTGAGCGGCGGCACRTGGGACACCTATGGCGCGCTAGCCGATGTGTCCGCTGCGCTGAACGAGGAAGGCACTATCCGCGGACGGGTGGTCGCCGAGACTAACGACGGTGACACGTGGATTCATCTGAACTCGAACAAGCGCCAAACCTTCTACGGCACCATGGATATCGACCTGACTCCAGACACCACGCTCTGGTTCGGTCTGAGCCATCAAGAAAACAGCGCCGACTCGCCGATGTGGGGCGGTCTGCCAGTGTGGTACGCAGACGGCAGCCGCACCAACTGGAGCCGCTCGAAGACAACCTCCGCCGACTGGAGCAAGTGGGACACCACCTTCGATACTTACTTCGTCAATCTCGATCACACCTTTGCCAACGACTGGCAAGCTCACCTCAGCTACAACCGTGGCGAGCGCACCGGCGACTCTTCCCTGCTGTACCTTTCCGGCAATCCAGGCAGGAACGGTAGCGCCCCTATGTCTTCATTCCCGGCGACCTACAAGACCAAGACCACCCAGGACGACTACGGCATCCGCTTCGATGGTCCGTTCTCGATGTTGGGTCGTCAGCACGAAGCGGCCTTTGGT
>NZ_JBFUKU010000389.1:0-4109 GCF_056400685.1 Pseudomonas sp. P5_A12
GGGGTTGATCGTTTTGTTGGCCATTATGGTGACGACCAATATGCTGATCATCATTGTCGCCCCGATCGCTCTGGGCAGCTTGTACAGCAACAGCCATGACCGCAGCAACTGCGAAAACCAGAGGCTTGATTGCCATTGAAGGTTTCATGGTGATTCTCCGTACTTTTTAGGTTAAGTGTTGTTCTTACCTGTCAGGGTCAATCCGCGACCCGTATGCTCAGGGTGTTGGCCGTTCGGTTTCCCACCCCTGCGCTCTGATTCAACTGAATAACTCCACGACTACCAGTGAAGGCCTGGTCGCTGAGAGTGACCTGGCGATAGCCTGCTGCAGAGTCAGTTGGATCGGAGTTGTTGAACAGCGCCACGTTCTGTTGCATGAGGACGCTGTCATCGATACTTTGCGGCTGCGCACCGATGCTGATACGCAGTGCGTTGGCTTGCTGGTTACTGGCGCCGGTGCTCTGGTTGACACCCAGTATTCCGTTGCCGTGACTGAAGGAGTCGCCCTGGATGCTGGACCGGGCATCGATCGTGGGGTCGACAGGGGTGCGCAACCGTTGACGAATCTGTGTGGTCGCGCTGGCGCCATGGCCAATGGCGATGGCGCGGGCGTTAGCCTGTTGCTGTTGATCGCCGGCCGCCTGGTTGACCGAGAGATTGCCCTGATACTGCATACCCGAACCGTCGATGTCGGCGTTATTGATGACGGGGGGTTGGGCAAAGGTCGATGCACTGCAAAACATGGCGATAGTCAGCAGCGTACGATTCATCTTATCGGCCTCCCGTTATGATGTTCAGCGGGGCCAGGCCTTTCGCGACACTTGAATTGACCATGTTGGCAATGCCGTTGCCGGAATTTCCCGAACGTCCAGCGGGGAGGTTGGAAAGCTGGGTCTGGGTGGTGATATTGCCGCCCAGGTTGTCAGTGCCCTGAACAACCAGGCGATTAATGCCTGCACCACTGGAGACTTTGGCAAAGTCGTCGTTGCTCAACTCGTTCGTTTGTCTGAGGATTTGTTGGGACGGATTGGCATTGGCAGTCGTGGGGTCAGGGTCGGGAATCATCGACGGAACCACCGCGTTGCGCGGTTGAACATCCCGTTTGATAATTATGATGCCGTTGTCAGCCTGTACAGGCAGGCAGACACTTGAGCCCAGCGCACATCCGATCAGCAGGAGACAATAGATACCCTTGATTTTCCCCACAGCGGCAATTCCTTCTGTAAGTGGAACGCTGGCCCTTATCAGCGTTGCAAGTCACATTGCAGAAGGTGTGCCGGTTTTGGCTTTTCTTTTAAAAACAATTGCTTGGCTTTACTTGTTGAGGTGGAAAAAACATTTTTTGTAACACCACTGAGACGGAGCCACGCAAAAGTGCCGCCCATGCTTGCGGCATTGCTCGCCAAGGTCGCAGCAGGCAGGTTGTATCAGTGATAGAACATTTTCTTGCCAAAGTGCTGGAAACGCTTTAGCTAGCGGGTTTGCCTAGGGCTGATTGTTTCAGAAATGGACATTTTCTAGAGGCGCACCCCATTCATACCTTGAGCAAGCGTGTCACGGTTTCGAATGCCTCGTCCTTGCGCTGTTGCCAATCACCTTGCAGTACCTGACAAGGCTGGCGGTGCAGGTCAAGCCATTGGCGGCTTGCCTGGAAAAATGCCTGGCGTTCTGCCAGTTGCGGTTGGCAACGTTGCCCGTCGTCATGCCAAGCCACGTCTTCAGGGCTCAGCAGCAAATGCAGGTCGTATTGCCGTACCAGTAAAGCTTGCTCGATCCATGTCGGGCAATCACCAAACAACGTGCGACTCCAAAGTATATTGCTCAAGAGATGCGTATCGAGGATCAGCAGTGACGGTTGCTTGGTTCGTGCTTCATCTTCCCAAGCCAACTGGCCTTGTGCTATCGACGTAATATCATCGTAGCAGGTAGTACGGGCTTTACTGTCGATGAAATGCCGAACGTATTCTTTGACCAATATGCCGCCAAAATTGGCGTGAATCTCGCCCGAAAGCCAGCTTTTGCCACTGGATTCGGGGCCTGTGAGCACCAGCACTTTCATGTGCGTAATGCCGGGTCGGCACGCCATTCACGCCAGCCTTGCACCGCCAGCAACAGGAACAGTGCATAGAGGGCAGACGTGAGGTACATGCCTTTATAGATGAACAGCCCGACGAAAATCACATCAACTGCGATCCACAGTGGCCAGCATTGCACGCGCTTTTGCGCCATCCACATCTGCGCGACCAGACTGAACCCGGTCAGTGCGGCGTCGAGCCATGGTTGGGCGGCATCGGTCCAGTGCGCCATGGCGGTGCCCAGCAGCACACTGCCAAGCGCGCCGACCGCAAGGCTCAGGGCCACTGACTTTGCATCGAGACGGCTGACCTGCCGACCGGTGTTAGCCTCACCTGCACGAGTCCATTGCCGCCAGCCGTAGAGTTGCAGCGCGGCGTAGATCACTTGCAGGAGCATGTCCGAATACAGCTTCACCTCAAAAAAGATCCAGCTATAAAGCAGCACCATGACCAGACCTATAGGCCAGCACCAGGGGTTCTGTTTGACCGTCAACCAGACGGCGATCACACCGAGGGCGGCGGCAAACAGTTCAAGCCCGGACATGGAAGTTCCTTGGGGAAAGCAAAGTGGGGGGCGGATTGTACCGGCAGCTGCCATCAAGTAGAACCTGTAGCAGCGAGGCTGCATCCCGCTTGTAGCAGCTGACGAACAACGCGAGGCTGCGTTCGGCGACGAAGTCGTCGTGAAATCAGGTTGTACGGTGGTTCAGGAGCTTCGCGTACTCAGGTTTACGACTGCTGCGCAGCCGGACGCAGCCTCGCGCTGCTCGGCAGCTGCTACTGAGGGCGTGTTACACGCCAAATTGCTTGAGCATCAACATACCCAACGTCAATCGACGCTTTGCCGGGCGGGCGTATGCCCACCAAATCCAATTTCGCGGCAGCGTGATAAAGGCTTGTCTGATAGGATCTCGGCCCCGCGCGGAAAAACCTGAATCCGCGGTGGATTTTCACGGGATTTTTACAGTTTCGTCTGGATCCTGTACGCGCGGTACTTCAGCTACGCTCAGCGCGATAAACGTTTAAAAAAAACTAACGGGGCATGCCTGGGGCATCGCTTCTTGGGGGATTGATGGATCTTTGGACCGCCTTTCAGGCATTGATACTTGGCGTAGTAGAAGGGCTGACGGAGTTTCTGCCCATTTCCAGTACCGGCCACCAGATCATCGTGGCCGACTTGCTCGATTTCGGTGGTGAACGCGCTATCGCGTTCAACATCATTATCCAGTTGGGTGCGATCCTGGCGGTAGTGTGGGAGTTCCGCCGCAAGATTCTCGATGTGGTCATTGGTTTGCCGACGCAACCGAGCGCTCGACGTTTCACTGCCAACCTGTTGATTGCTTTCATGCCGGCCGTGGTACTGGGGGTGATTTTCTCCGACTTGATTCACCATTATCTGTTCAACCCGATTACCGTCGCCACGGCGCTGGTCGTGGGCGGGATCATTATGTTGTGGGCCGAGAAACGCCAACATGAAGTGCATGCCGAAACTGTCGACGAGATTACCTGGCAAGATGCGCTGAAAGTCGGATTCGCCCAGTGCCTGGCCATGATTCCAGGTACATCGCGTTCCGGATCGACCATCATTGGTGGGTTGCTGTTCGGTCTGTCGCGCAAGACCGCTACCGAATTCTCGTTCTTCCTGGCGATGCCGACCATGGTCGCTGCGGCGGTGTATTCGGGTTTCAAATACCGTCACATGTTCGTGCCAGCGGATTTTCCGGTGTTCGCGATAGGTTTCGTCACTGCATTCATCTTCGCGATGATCGCGGTCCGAGGCTTGCTCAAGTTCATTGCCAGCCACAGCTACGCGGCGTTCGCCTGGTATCGCATTGTGTTTGGCCTGGTGATTTTGGCGACCTGGCAGTTTGGCTGGGTCGACTGGTCCGCAGTCAAGCCATGAGTGATGCCGGCACGCGCCGCAACCCCGGACGCGGGTCCGGGGGTGTGTACATTCAGAATCCACGGCTCAAACTGCTGGTTTTTGGAGTGCTTTGTGCGCTGCCGCTGTTTGGTTCGGTGTCGCTCTGGCGG
>NZ_JBFUKU010000390.1:0-4094 GCF_056400685.1 Pseudomonas sp. P5_A12
GTGAGGCAGTGGCTCGCCCAGGAGACGAAGCCCAAAGAAATCGCGAAAATCAAGAGCCAGGCCTACCGGCTCTACTTCGGTGACGATTGGGAGACACAGGATCCCAAGCTGCACCACATCTTCAAGGCGAATGACATCAGCGAAAAATCGTCCGAGATCAACAATGCCAAATACTTCATCGTTGAAATATTCGCAGAAGGCCAAACCAACGAAAGATGGCGTACCGTTGGCATGGAGCTGGCGTCGCAATTTTGCGCGACGGTGAGCAAAAAATCGTATTACAAGGTCGTGCAGGATTTGTATATCGCGCTCAAGTCGATGCTGGATAGCCGAGATAAGGATGACAAGTACTGGTTCTTCATTCACCTGTGTGCGCAGTCGCTTCGGATGGGCGGCGACAAGGTCACTAAGGACGAGGCCCTGCAGATGCTGTTGGACTGTCTGGATCACATTGATCAGCCCAAGGTGGTAGGTGCGATCAAGCTTCAGATCGCGATGATTTACTCAGTGAGGAAGGATCATGCCCAGGCGTTTGAGTATGCCACCCAGGCGCAGAAGATGACCAAGGGCAGTGTCGCGATGCATGCCTCTCACATCGCGCTCAAAAACAGTGATCTCGCCACCAAAGAAGCTGATATCTCGAAGATCCAGGCGAAGGCAAAAACCAAAGCCAGCACGCTGTACTCCAACATTGTGTTGGATCGTGCCGATGAGCTCGATGAGACCCCTGCAAAAGTCGACATGTTCAAAGATCTTGTCGAATATTGTCACGAGAGCAAAAATCTGTACAACCAAATACGGGCGACGCTCGGCTACGCCGACTCACTCCTTGCCGTCCGTGGTTCGCTCGATGCTAAGGAAATTTCAGCGCTCATCAGCATCTACCACCATCTACACCATGACAATATGTCGAGCCTTCATTCAAAATGCCACCGCATCCTCCTGAGAGCTTTTGAGCAAAATAATGACTATATCAATCTGCTTCAACTGTTCAAGTACAGCTCCCTCTACTGGCGGTTGCGTGATGAGCAGATACTTGAGCTTGAAGCGGTGACCAAATTTAAAACCCTTGGCATTCCTGAAACTATTTCCGAGCGTGATCCTGTGGCTTCCTATTACTACGGGAGACTCGCAACGATCGAGAGTTAATCTTTTGTTGGGCTCGGCGATGCTGAGCACCTTCTACCTTTTCGCTAACGTTACGCTTCGGTGCCTTCATTGCTGGGCGCGCCCTGCCCTGCTCGCTGGCCTGCAGCACTTCAACGTGAGGAAATGGCATAAAGGCCTATACGACAATCAACAGCAGGGTCTTAAGCAAACGGTAGAGGCCATGGGCCTAGTTTGGCAGGGTACATATCACCGTGGAATCGACGATGCTAACAACGTTGCATCTATCATCAAGGAGATGCTCGGCTGATTATGTGAGCCGGGCCCATTGGCCCGAAGGAGCGATCTCTCCATTCACTGCACACCACCGCTTAGCCGGGCAAGCGATGACTCGAGCGTAGAATAATTTGAACACAACCTCCCCCCGCCCACGAGGTCTGCCAAGTGCTGACGGAAGTCGCGCTCGGCAAACGCGTCATGATGCGAAGCTCCGTCCAGTCATGGAATGAGATCTATCATGGCCTCATGCCCGTTGAGATTGATGGATGGCAGCTCACCCTCTTCAATGACTGTGACACCCTGGACTACTGCGAGTACTGCAGGTCGCCAGATGGCCGAGTCGGGACACTTGAACTCTGGCAGCGCGACGGAGCAGATCCTGCCGAGCTATTGAGCCCCTGGGAGCGAGAACATCTTGAGCGGCTGCTCGCTGGGCTCTGAGCATGCATGCAAAACGACAGGCGAATGTTTAGCCACTTCAGCCATCTCGAAAGCTACGTTCAAGACTGTAGCTATGACATCATTTTCATCACAGGCGGTTGCCGCTAGGGCTTGGCAGGCTTACCAAAGTTTTTAACCTGCAATCCAGGTATCCAATCTGCGATGCATCCACAAATATAAACGGCCCTGCCCTCACCAACTACTCAATGTACCAATCGAATAGCTAGTGCCTGGCTTCCGAATAGGAGTAACAAAWTGCTTAACCGTCCCGAYAAAGACGCGCTCCGTGCAATGCTGGAATCGCARGTTCAAGAAAAGCTGCARCACGAYCCAGACGCGGTAACGACTTATGCAGCCCAGCCTGTMCCTGACCGAAAACCGTACACCAGCAAACCCACGGTTCAGGACAAGGCATTTCACAAAGAGCTCGAGCAGATGCGTGCAGATGCTGAAGCCGGAGTGATACATACGCCCAAGCGCGAGCAGGAAAACGGAGATTCTCCTAGCCTAAGGCTTGATGATTATCCGGATCTGTAAAAAGTGTCGCCGAGAACCTACGGGCGTTGACCGGCTTGCCGGCTCATAGCAACGGAGACTACACGTGAGAAAGCCACCTACGAAAATCATCATCGAAGAATGGGATGGTGATGGTGCGATTCGAATTCCCGATGAGGCGCTGCAAGAACTGGAGCTGGATGTCGGTGACGCCGTGTATCTGATAGAAGAATTTGTCGGCAATACGCGCTGCCTCGACGAAATTACTGAAGCCTGGGATAGCGGACAGCCTGGTAACGCCGAGGTGAAATAAAGCAGTCACTCGACGAGCCGGGCCTAAGGCCCGAATACGCGATAGCAACAACCCGTCTCAGAAACTGCCTTGGAAGGAAGCGCGTGACAAACCTTAGCAAGCCTTTCTCTTTGTGAAACGCAATCGACGAGCATTTACTCTTTCAGCGCAAAAACCGCGTTCATGTCATCGATGCTTACGATGACCTTCGGCTTGCGAATCAAGCCCTTCAGTCGCTCAACGGAATACGGTGCCGGCACGATGGCGAACTGACCATTTCCCAGGTCTACAAATTCGATTTCATCTCCTGGTCGCAGGCCAAGAGCAGCCCTTACCTRGACAGGGATGGTGATTTGGCCTTTAGAATTCACAGTGGCAGTAGCCATGAGGGATACCTACGTGATGAAGCACTTACATGATAGCCGAGCGGTGCGCTAAGACAGCGGGTAGCACTTCAGGTCGAGCCGGCCTTGAGGGCCCGAAATAGCGACGGCTTTGGAACGTGCAATGCTCATTGATCACACGCCCACCTCTTCGCACTATTGGTCAGATCGAGGCGTCCAAAAAACTATTAGGCTAGTTCAACACCCGCGCCCAAAGCCGGCTTTTGTAGCTAGATACTTATGAGTTGATTGAAGGCACCCTGAAGTCAGTCATGGAGCGAGAGCTGCCTCGATCAAGCGTGCGTTAGGTACGGCTCGGCGCACGTCTTCTATGGCGCCCTCAATTGCGTCATGTGCAGAGGGTGCTTCACGAATGAACTCAAGAGCTAGGCTCCCTGGCTGCCCTACTCCGACCAATGCGTCATTGCAGCCTTCTTCAACCAAGCGTTCCACAAGCGCGTCCATATCGCTCTCGTCAGACGTCAGTTGGTACTTCAGGGTGAACGTACATTCCATCTCTATTCCTCTCCCTCAGCAATTTCTTGATTGTCGTTTATTCTGACGGGAATAGTGAGCAGGTGCTCATAAGGTTAAGACGGTTTGATCGATGACAGCACCACGCTACCGTCGCTACTCAGTGCGTTAATCGTGAACGCTTCGAAGTCATTCAAGCTGGGTTCAGCCGGGCCCGTCGGCCCGAAGCAGCGACTCTAAGAAAAATGCATCGACACGCCACCTGCTGCTGAGCCGGCCTCCCTGCAAAGACGAACGCATTGCACGGTCATAAATTGTCTCAGCTTAAGCTCGTCCCGTTCTTGAAGTCGTCTCCTTTTGCCGGTACTTGTAGGACACCAATCTCATGCACGGAAAGCGACCATGCAAGCAAGATTCAGAGTGATTGAGACCACCACATCGGACGATGGCAGCAAGCGATACAGGGTTGTTGATCTTGTCGAGGGAGGGTCAGCCAGCAAGCATGGCGTGTTCATAATCAGGACGGAGGCAGAGGCTATTTGTTCGCTCCTGAATGCCGAGCATTCACCTCGGAATGGTGAAGGTCGTGCGTCTATAAGACTATGACCCACTCGTTTCAGAAC
>NZ_JBFUKU010000391.1:0-4076 GCF_056400685.1 Pseudomonas sp. P5_A12
GTACCAGTAAGTGCTGATCGATTCGTCCATTGTTGTACAGACGCGCAATGGCCTTCTGGCGGATTGGCGATAACCGGAACGATCGCAGCAGAAAGTGCCGTTGCAATTCACCTCGCAGTTGCCGCGAAAGCAGATAGCCATAAGGCGCTTCAGCTCCAATGACCTTCTCGAAAGTAGAGAACACGATCAATCGCTCCGGGTCCAGCCAATCACGAAACCGGGGCCGGCCGGGTTCAAATTCGAGTTCGCCGTGACAATCATTTTCCAACACCCAACTGCCGTGCCGCTCCAGCAACTGCGCCGTGGATTGTCGGTTGCTGTCGCAGGCCACACTGCCGCGCGGCATGTTCAGGCCGGATGACAACATCACCAGCCTAACGGGTTCGGTTTCCAGCAGTGTCTGCAGATGATCAAGGTCCAGACCGCCATCGGTTTGCAATGACAACTCGATGACCTGCACGTCGGCGTCCTGTAACAATCGCAGAATCGCCCAGTCGCACGGCGACTCCACCACGACCGTGGCGTCTTTGAGGTGAAGCGCCGCGATCAATATTTCCAGGACCCCACGCAAATCAGCACCGATGTAGACATCGTCGGCGTGCCAGCAGCGTGCAGGCGACGAGGTATAACGTGCGGCCAGAGCGGCGCGCAGTTCCCGCTCACCACAGGGTTGAGAGGTCGGTTGCGGCTGGCGTGGATACTGGCGCAGCAATTCTCGTTCAAGCAGCAACAGTGGGCTGTCCAAAGGTTGCAGCAGCGCGGGTTCATCGGCGCTCAATACCAGCATTCCTGGACGCCTGGCGTTCACATAGACCGTCTCCAGCAGATCATTGCCGCTGCACGGTGGCCGGATGAACGACACGGGCAGTGCGTAATACCCGGACTTGGCCACCGAATAGACGCGTCCTTCCTTTTCCAGCAGCGAATACGCGTACTGAATGGTCGAAATCGAAACGCTCAGGCGGTCCGCCAACTGCCGTAACGAAGGGAGCCGCATCCGCGTGTCGCTGACTGGTTCGCTGATCAGATGGGTCAGGTAGCGGTACACAGCCTGATAAGCGAAGTCGGTTTCTCGAGGTCCTTTCATGGGTAATGGCCGAACAGACTGAACTCGGCCCGTTGCAGCTGAGTGCGCGTTAACAAGCCAGGCACTTTCAATGTCCCGTTGACCGTTCGCCCGCCATGGCATCAATTGCCATCACTTCTGCTTGCCGGTCCTTGTCCGCTGATTCGGCGCTGGCCAYCGGCCCCATGCGATAAAGCGTACCGATCAGGCTGACGGGCAACCCGCTGACGTCGACCATCCATTGCAGAACCTGCTCAGGTGCAGGCTTGCCCTGCATTGCCCGATGCAGTTCGGGCAGTGCCACGAGCATGCCGGGATGACACTGACGTAGAAAACGTTCGAGCGACGCGCCGTTCTCGACAAAGGGTGCAAACAGTAAACACACCAGTTGAGCTTCGTTGAGTCCCAGGTTTCTTTGCGCCTCGGCCTGCGCCAGCTCCCGCTGATCTGACAGGGTTGCCGGGTTGCCGTACGTCTGCAATGCGTGATCGCACACAGTCTCTGGCAGTTGCTTGCGTCGCATCATGACCAATAGCCGCTGCAAATAATCGCTGATACCGGCTTCATACGTCCGGCCCTGCACGAAGCAGGCTTGCAGCCCCCGCAGGTGTGCGCAAATCGAAAGGCTGATGTATTCGTTATCGCCAAACTGAGTCGTCAGCCCGTCTGGTTGAAACTTGAGGAACTCGGTCAGCAACGGCCAGCGCTCTTCCAGATTGCTGACCAGCAAGTCATGAATATCGATGCAGGATGCGCGACGACACGCCTCAAAACTTTCTGCAGGACGCCACGCGGGCTGTTCTTGACTCGAATAAAACTCGCGATAGCAATCAGTGCCCAGCTCATCGAGCCGCGTGAAGAGCTGCTCGTAGCCGGTTTCAGGCTGTTCTGGCATCGGGAAGCCGGCTTTTGCCGCGGCACGGTTCAATCCCTCCATAAACTGCCTTTGCTGGCGCGGTGAATCGCTACTGACCAAGGCATCCACGCCCCGTTTCCAGCGGGCGATTTGTCCGTAGAACTCGCCCGTTGCCAGGTAGCCGTCATCCCACAGATCCAGGGGGTCGCTCCAGGTTCGGCGGTGACCGATCATCAAGAGATTGAGTCGATTTGACTCGCGGCCGGCTTCAGAGACCCCAACTCCGTGATTGAATGGCAGGACCTCGCGGTTATCGACCATCAACACTTCAACCCGAGGATCATCGTAAAGAAACAACGCACTGCAGCTGCGATGGATGTTTTCAAGGGCCATCGAGGCTGCGTCGTTCAAGCGCAGGGTCGCCACCCGCAGCTGGAATGTCGCGGGTGCCCGGCCGGCGATGCTCAATTGCGCGGCACGCAGCAGCGCAAGGGTGTAACAGCTGTCACGGGTCCCGGACTGGGTCGCCAGCACCTTGTACTCGCCAATACGTTCCATACCACCTGCCGCGACCACTACGCGCTGAATCAACAGCTGCAATGCAGTGCGTTCGGCCCGCGAGAAGAAACTCAGCAATCGTTGCAATACTTGCTGATAAACATAGTTCATTGCCTGATCATGGGTATTGGTCATCATTGTTTACCTGTTACTCATAGGTGCGATGTCACGCAAACAACGCTCTGCATTGCGCAATCGGTTGCCCGTCATGATTAGAGTGTCGTGCTTGATATCAAATGCTAACACTTAGTCTTTAAGTCATTATTTGAAACGATTAGAACTTGGCGATAAACCGCCTGACATCAACCGGCCTCCAGCCCCGACAGAACGGGCGTCTGGAGACGGCACGGGAGATCCTAGGAAATATCCGACAGCGTCCCACAGACAAGTAGCACGATAAATAAGGAAAGAAGTCACCCTAAGTTTTTCGGCAACTGTTCGATAACGCGCTAATTGCTGAGTTTGTATTGCCTGGACACAATGAAAAGTATCTGCCCGACACCTGGCCATAGCTCATTCCTTGAGATGAAAGTAATCATTCAATTATCGGGGCTTATATGATGATTAGAAGATACAGATTGAGGGCAAAAACCAGTTCAGTTGCTGAACGGCCCCGTCCTGGATTGACGGAACGCCTCATTTTTTTCGCAGGGAGAATGAAAAAGTCGGTGCAAGCACGTAATGCTGTTTATTGAAGGAGCGACACAATTCTGTAGCAGCTGGCGCAGCCTGCGTCGCCAGCTGCTACGAGGTTCGCTATTACGCAGGCTCGACCTGTAGGGCCACCCGCTCGCGGCATGGGCATTCGTCCATGTAGCGGTGTGCTTCGACAAACTGGGAAAACGGGAAGACCCGAGTCTTGAGCGGCAGTAGCACGTGGTCAGCGGTCAACTGGTTGATGTCACGCAAGGCACGCTGCAGTGCGACCTGGTCCTGGGTGATGCCCAACTCCGGCTTGCCGGTGAAATTGCCAATGCAATGCACAAAGAACTGAATGTTCTTCTGGAACGCTGCACAGGCCGGAAACGGCGTCTGGTTGCCGCCCTGCAGGCCGTATAACACCAGGCTGCCACGAGGTGCGAGCACATCGCCCAGAAGCGACATCTGCGGACCGCCCAGCCCGTCGAACACCACATCCACGCCGCGGTTGTCCGTAATTTTGTTGATCCGCATGAGCAGATCTTCTTCTTCGGTGACGATGACTTTTTCGGCACCCAGCGTTAACAGGTATTCGCGCTCTTCCGCTGTTTTGGTGGCGGCAATCACTCGCACGCCCAAGGCTTTGCCGAGTTGCACGAACGAAGGTCCGGCACAATGGCTGGCGTCGGTCACCAGGACAAATTGCCCGGGTTTGACGCGTGCCAGATCGTTGAGAGCGAAGTAGGCAATCAGCAGCGGTGTGTAATGCACAGCCGCTTCAATCGGACTCAGCACCTCCGGATAACGGGTCAGTGCCGAGCGCGGCAGAACAATCTGCTCGCCGTACACGGGATAGTCGTTCGGGCTTTCGGCCGGGAAGCTGGCGACCCTGTCACCGACTGCCAGGTCGTCGACGCCCTCGCCGAGCGCCGTCACGACACCGGACATTTCCTGTCC
>NZ_JBFUKU010000392.1:0-4057 GCF_056400685.1 Pseudomonas sp. P5_A12
ACGTTGGCGTCTGCGAGTGTGATGTTGAGCGATTTCGCGGGGCAGTTGAATGGTCCGCAGCGCCATACCCTGCTGGGTATTCAAAACTCCGTCATGCTGGGGGAGCTGGCGGTGAACCGGATGCTGGATAACGTCGATCCGCAGGGGTAGCGCGGTTTTGCGGTGATGCCTGACTTGTGGTGAGGGGGTAAGCTCCCTCGCCACAGTTGTTGTAGCTGCTGGTGTAGTTGCAGGTGGTTTTGTGGTTTTGTGGTGTTTGGTCGGGCCTCTTCGCTGGCAAGCCAGCTCCTACAGGGTTCGCGTATACCCTGTAGGAGCTGGCTTGCCAGCGAAGAACGATAACTCGGTATCAGGTGAAAACCCGAATTGGATTCCCTGCCGACCACGCCTGAATATCCTCGATCATCTGCGAAAAAAACAGCTGGTAGTTCTGCCGGCTCACATACCCCACATGCGGCGTGGCCAGCACATTCTCCAGCGTTCTGAACGGATGATGTTCAGGCAATGGCTCCACTTCAAACACATCCAGTGCCGCTCCGGCCAGCCGATTTTTCTGCAGCGCCTTGATCAGCGCAGCCTCATCCACAATCGGTCCACGGGCGGTATTGACCAGCAGCGCCGTGGGTTTCATCCAGGCCAGCGCCTGGGCGTCGACCAAACCGCGGGTGCGATCACTGAGCACCAGGTGCACGGACAGCACGTCGGCCTGTTCGAACAATTCCTGCTTGCTGACATAGGTCACGCCGACTTCGGCAGCGGCTTCGGGTGTCAGGTTCTCGCTCCAGGCAATTACCCGCATGCCGAACACTTGGCCGAACTGAGCGACGCGTTTGCCTATGCTGCCCAGCCCCAGAATCGCCAGTGTCTTGCCATACAGATCACCGCCGAGTCCTTGCTGCCACTGACCGGCGCGCAAGGCGTTGGCTTCGACCACGAGGTTGCGGGTGGCGGCCATGATCAGCGCCCAGGTCAGTTCCGGCGCAGCGTGTTTGTAGCTGTCGGTGCCGCAGACTTGAATCCCCAACGCAGCGGCTGCTTTGAAGTCCAGCGCCGCGTTGCGCATGCCGCCGGTGACCAGCAGCTTGAGGTTTGGCAACCGGCGCAACAGGTCCTCATCGAACCGGGTGCGTTCGCGCATCACGCAGATCACCTCAAAGCCCCCCAGACGCTCGGCCAGGGTTTCGTTGTCGGCCGGGWAGTCRTGAACAAAACTGACCTCGCCAACACTGTCCAGCGCTGACCAGTCCACCACGTCGCGCGCGACGTCCTGCCAGTCATCGATCACTGCAATCTGCACCGCCATCAGCCTCACCTCATCAATGAACGGGGTTGGTTTTGTTCAGCCAGTCGAGCAAGGCCTTGTGGAATTGCGCCGGTTCTTCCATTTGCGGCGCGTGGCCCATGCCGGGGAATTCGACCAGGGTCGACTGCGGAATCAGTTGGGCCACTTGCTTGCCGAGTACGTCGTAGTGACCGAGCTTCGCCTTGACCTCGGGCGAGGCAATGTCACTGCCGATCGCCGTGGTGTCGGACGTTCCGATCAGCAACAGCGTCGGCATCTTCAGGTCTTTGAATTCGTGGTACACCGGTTGGGTGAAAATCATGTCGTAAATCAGTGCCGAGTTCCACGCGACTTGCGTATGCCCCGGGCCTTTGTTCAGGCCGGCCAGCATGTCGACCCAGCGCTCGAATTCCGGCTTCCAGCGACCACCGTAATAGGTGTTGCGTTCATAAGTGCGAATGCCGTCGGCGCTGACGTTGAGCTCGCGCTCGTACCATTGATCGACGGTGCGGTAGGGCACGCCGAGGGCTTTCCAGTCTTCCAGRCCAATGGGATTGACCAGCGCCAGTTGTTCGACTTGCTCGGGGTATTGCAACGCGTACCGGGTGGCGAGCATGCCGCCGGTGGAGTGACCGAGAATGCTGGCCTTCTGAATGCCGAGGGCCTTGAGCAGTTGCTGGGTGTTGGTCGCCAGTTGCTGGAAACTGTATTGATAGTGGTCGGGTTTGCTGGAGGTGCAGAAACCGATCTGGTCCGGGGCGATGACTCGATAGCCGGCTTCGCTGAGGGCTTTGATCGAACTGTCCCAGGTCGCGCCGCAGAAGTTCTTGCCATGCATCAGCACGACGCTGCGGCCGTTGGCCTTGCCATGGGCGGCGACGTCCATGTACCCCATTTGCAAGGACTTGCCCTGGGACTCAAAGGCAAAGTGCTTGACGGTGTAGGGGTAGTCGAAACCCTGCAGTTCAGGGCCATATTCCGGCCCTTCGGCATGGGCGACGAGGGGCAGCGCGGCGGACAGTAACAGGCTGGGCAGCCAGCGGGAGAGGGCAAGGGGCATGGATGAACTCCGTAGGAAACCGGCCGATGCTGGATCGGCTTGATTAGGGCGACATTAAACACAGGCAATCGCCGTGCGTGATCGTTCAACCCATCCAGCCCAGCGTGGCCAACGCCAGCACGCCGTAACGGGCGGCCTTGGCCAAGGTCACGATCAACAAAAATCGCCCCAAGGGTTCGCGCATGACGCCGGCCACCAGCGTCAGCGGGTCACCGATGACTGGCACCCAGCTCAGTAGTAAAGACCAATGGCCGTAGCGCTGATAATGCTTGCGCGCTTGTTCCAGATGACTTGGGCTGACCGGGAACCAGCGCCGGTCGCGAAACCGTTCGATACCGCGTCCCAGCCACCAGTTCACCAGCGAGCCAAGTACATTGCCCAGCGTGGCGACGGCCAATAGCGACCAAAGCCAATACCTGTCGCTGAGCAACAACCCCACCAACACTGCTTCGGACTGCAACGGCAGCAACGTCGCCGCACCGAACGCGGCGAAGAACAGCCCGAAGTAAGCACCGGACATCAATGGGCGGGGTAGTCCGCCACCACGACATCAGTGCCGTCTTTTTTCAGACCGATCACTTGGTAGGCATCGCTCATGCCGTCCATTTCCATCCCCGGCGAACCCATGGGCATGCCTGGGGCGGCAACGCCCAGCAGGTCGTCACGCTTGCCCAGAGCCAGCACCTGATCTGCCGGGACATGACCTTCGACAAACTTGCCGTTGATCAACGCGGTATGGCACGACGCCAGACGCGGCGGTACGCCGTGCTGTTGTTTGAATTCGCTCATGTTGGTTTCGACATGGTCCTCAACCTTGAAGCCGTTCGCTTCGAGGTGGCTGATCCATTTTTTGCAGCAGCCGCAGTTGGCGTCGCGGTGGACTTCGATGGGGATCAGGTCGGCGGCCTGGGCCAGGGAGGAAAGGAGAAGGGCGCTCAGGGCGATCAGACGCAGGTGGGTTCGCATGGGGACCTCGACTCGGGTGGCGATCAAAAATGGGCATTCTGACCAGTTTAGCCACGGATGAGGGAGGAGATTGTTTCCAAGTGATACAGAAGAACCCTGTAGGGGCAAGTATTCACCTCGCATGTTGTTAGCGGTCCAGCAACTTCATGACCTCCTCGGGGTAACGCGAGCCAGCGGTGGCATTCGCCGGGAATATCGCTTCCAGTGCTTGCAACTCGTCGCAGCTGAGTTTTACCTCCAGTGCGGCGATGTTCTCTTCAAGGTATTTGCGCTGTTTGGTGCCTGGAATCGGGATCAAGTACTCACCTTGCGCCAGTACCCAGGCCAATGCCAGTTGGCCCGCCGTCACACCCTTGTCGGCCGCCAATGCCTGTACCTGCTGCACCAGCAGCAGATTCCTGGCAAAGTTTTCCCCTTGAAAACGCGGGCTGAAACGACGGTAATCATCCGCCGCAAAGTCATCGGGGCTTTTCAGTGCGCCCGTCAGAAAGCCCCGCCCCAATGGGCTGTAAGGCACAAACGCCACGCCCAGTCGCTGGCACGCGGCGAGGCAACCGTTCTCCTCATGATCGCGGCTCCACAATGAATACTCACTTTGCAGCGCACTGATGGGATGCACCTTGTGCGCGCGTTCCAGCGTGGCGGCCGACGCCTCGCTCAAGCCCAGGTAACGCACCTTGCCGGCCTTGACCAACTCGGCCATGGCGCCAACGGTTTCTTCGATCGCCACCTGCGGATCGATCCGGTGC
>NZ_JBFUKU010000393.1:0-4027 GCF_056400685.1 Pseudomonas sp. P5_A12
CCCCATGCACGCAGGACCCTAGCAAACACTCGGTACATGGTTGATTTCTCTGGCGCTCGCTGCAATCGAATAGCTATAGATCAACATAGAGTCACGCAAAGTCACGCAATATTCACGCACACCCCTCCCCGGCGTTCTGCCGACCGAACGAAGAGCTCATCAAACTGCCATCTAGCGACAAGCAAAGGGCCTATGGGGGAGTGCCAACAGGTCATAATTGATCAACAAACGGCTGCGCTAATCACAGATTGGGTGATCCAAATTTATGCACCGTTAAATATCTGTTGACCTGACTGATTCGTACCAACAAACTTTTCTTTTCCTGTGTATTTCTATAGGTTTGTCTGATGCGTAAATCATTCACTGTCGTTGCATTAAGCCTTCTTGTATCGCAGTACTCCCTCGCTGGCGAAACCACCAACACAGCTATCGGTGGCGGTGTCGGTGGAGCCCTTGGAAGCGTTGTCGGTCAGGCTATGGGGGGTAGCACCGGCGCTGCGATCGGAGCCGGCGTAGGTGGCGCAGCTGGGGGCGCAGTGACCGCGAAGAGTGGCAACAAGACCGAATCAGCCATTGGCGGCGGGCTCGGTGCAGCGGGTGGTCAGGTAATCGGCAACAGTGTTGGTGGTTCCACTGGTGGCGTGATCGGTGCCGGACTGGGCGGCGCAGCAGGTGGTGCTATAGGCAACAAGCTGGCCAACAATAACGATAACGATGACGATAACGACCACTACGACCACTACGACCACTACGACCATAAGCATAAAAATAAGCACAAGAATAAACATAAACACAAACATGACGACTGATCTCGGATTCCGAGATTGAGCAATTGGAATTGCTTTATTTCAAGAGGGAGTGGACGTGGCTCCTCCCTTTTGTTCATCTTTCAAGCCGAGCACTCATTGGTGCGCCTTTCTGCACTGACTTTGCGGCTCACCAATTGCGGTGTCAAAGCCTTGGATGCCGCATAGAAACCGACAAAGGTCTTTATAATCAAGGCCTTGAGCTACAAATCACCCACAAAAATCACAACCTTTTGCGACTCTTTAGAACCCAATAAACACTGGTCCAAACAGTTGCGTTTTGGGGAGGAAATTCCCGCTTTCTCTCCATGGGCACACTGCCTGCCGGGCGCCAAGAAAACCTTTGATCTCTACAGCTAACATCACGATGCGGTATGAAATGCATGCCGGTGATTGCTTGAGATCAGTATTTACTGGGCCGAATCGGCATGAGTAATCACCGGTAAATCACGGAAATGCATCCGCTGGTCCCAAAGCTGGTCCCAGCGGGCAACTTTCACTCCATGCCGAATCTGCATACCCCACCCCGGCGTCCTGTAGAACGAACACATTCGATCCTCTCGGCACCACCAAGACTGCTCATAAAGCACGCCTTCAATTTCTTCCAGGTCACTCAGCGTGAAAGCGTTAGCCGRCATCCCTGTCAACCTTGCATCCAGGAGCGGCGAAAGCGGTACTGCATCAAACGGCATGTCCTCCGGCCGGATCTCGGCGATATCGCTCGATCGATTGAGTTGCGCGCGAATATGCGGCCGGATGTTGATTTCTCCGCGAATGCCGACCGTTTGCCGTATCGCCTTCCAATCCCGGGCCACACCGTTCTCTCTCATGCGCGTAATAAGGACGTACATCTGTCGCTCACTACTGGATAAATAAACAGCTCTATGAGAAAACGGTGTTCCTCATTTGATCCCTGACGATCGGCAGGCAGCCAAGTGAGCACAATCAGATCCGTAAAGATGTTCCAGCCGCTCTTCCAGTGCACAGTTGCGACAAGCTTCGACTCAATCTGGACAAAGAGCTTCACCGACCTGTTGCGCTCAGGCATCATGCTTCGTCGCAGAATGGCGGCAATCGGCCACATAAACTCACACATCAAGCAAGAAGAATATGAAGACGAAAAGCAAAAATTTCAGGGAGGATATCAACGGCCTTCGTGCTTGGGCCGTAGTCGCAGTCATATTATTCCATTTCGGGGTATCCGGTTTTTCCGGCGGCTTTGTTGGTGTCGACATATTTTTTGTTATATCCGGCTTCCTAATGACGGGAATAGTTGTCGAAGGTTTGGAAAAAGACAATCAGAAACAATTCTCCGTTATAAAGTTCTACATGGCGAGAGCCCGCCGAATATTGCCTGCCTTGATTGTTCTGTGCGCTGTATTGCTCGCAATTGGATGGTTGGCACTGCTGCCTCTTGATTACAAGATGCTTGGTACTCACGCTGTTTCCGCTGTATTTTTTTTATCCAATGTCCAGTTCTGGAGAGAAGCCGGTTACTTCGATGTGCAATCCCATGACAAATGGCTTCTACATACGTGGTCGCTCGCAGTCGAGTGGCAGTTTTATCTCATTCTTCCGTTAGTTCTCATCGCCGTATGGAAGTGGAGGCCAAATCGTAACGCCATCGCCATGGCTTTGCTGGCAGGGATATGTGTCTCGCTTGCTTTATCGATTATTTTCACGCCTCTAAAACCGAGTGCTGCTTTTTACCTGCTGCCGACTCGCGCTTGGGAAATGCTCGCCGGTGGATTGGTGTATTTACTAACGAACCGCCTAGTCTTAACACTTGGTATGCGCAAAGCAATTGAAGCTGTCGGCTTCGCGCTCATTATCGGAGCCATCGTCGGCTTTGATTCCTCGTCGAACTGGCCTGGTTGGCGAGCACTGGTGCCTGTAATCGGTACGTTGCTAGTATTGCTGGCAGCGCGAAAGGGCTCATTATGGACGAGCCTTACAGCTACCCAATGGCTGGGCACACGCTCTTATTCGTTGTACCTGTGGCACTGGCCAATAGTGGTGACTCTGACCTATATAGAGCAGCAGGCTAATCCTGTATTCATTATTATGGGTATGGGGCTGACATTAGTATTAGGCCATCTTTCGTATCATCTGGTTGAGTCGACAACTCGTAGATACCTCAGCAAACTAAGCGAGAGCAAAAGCGTAGCTGGGCTGCTCGCTTTCACTATGATAGTTGCCGTGGTAGGTGCCGGTGTACATTTGAATCAGGGTATGCAAGGGCGGTTTGATCCAAGGATTGAAGCCATTGGCCTTGAATCATTGAATAAAAACCCTCGCAGGGATGAATGCCTTCTGATGAAAGGTGTTGTGTCCCCTTCTTGCATGTTCGGCGGCAACGATCTGCAAGCAATTGTATTGGGCGACAGTCATGCAAATGCGACCGTTTCCGCCATAGTGGCCGCAGCTACATCGCCCGAGAGCGGAATAATGGAGTGGTCGTATAGCTCTTGTCCAATTATTCAGGGGGTGCATAGTACTGAGCGAAAGGAATGCGGTGCGTTCGTAGACTGGGCAATACAAAAACTAAAAACTGTACCTCATAGCGTTCCTGTAGTGATCATAAACCGGCACGCTCAGTTCGCAATCGGCGCAAATGAAAATATCAACCAAAAAAACACACCTCAGGTTTATTTCACAAAACCGTATAAATCGTCTGAGCCCGAATTTCTTGAAGAATACGCTCAGAATCTAACAAATACTGCTTGTCAGATTGCGAAAGACCGTATGGTATATCTGGTACGACCAATACCTGAAATGGGCGTTGATGTACCTGCACATATGGCGCGAAGCGCATTATTAGGCGCGCAGAACGAGATATTCGTTACTCTTGAGGAATACCATAATCGCCAAGATTTCATTTGGCGAGCACAAGATGACGCTCGCGACAAATGCGGCGTGAAGATTCTAGACCCTCTGCCATACCTATGTTCTGGTGATCGTTGCCGTGGTGAAAAAAACAATTATCCTTTATATCGTGATGATGACCATTTGAGCGAGCATGGCAATAAAGAGCTCGTACCAATGTTCTCAGAGATTTTCAGGCATTCCGATGAGGCTAATTCGCGAGCTGTAACGGATGCTTCATTGACCAATTGAAAGGTTATTTAAGTTAAAAATCTGCTTTGCACCTGATGCTTGGTGCAAAGTAGTAGCTCGTGCCCGAAACGTTTTTTTAGGTTTTGTATCGCTGCCAAATCAAG
>NZ_JBFUKU010000394.1:0-3969 GCF_056400685.1 Pseudomonas sp. P5_A12
GGACAGGTCAATCACAGGCAACGTCTGGCCACGCAGGTTGACCACGCCACAGACGAACGGATGGCGCTGCGGCATCAGTGTCAGCTTGGGCAGTTGCAGCACTTCCTGCACTTTAAAGACGTTGATCGCAAACAATTGTCGGCCGGCCAGGCGAAACATGAGAATTTCCAGGCGATTCTCACCTACCAGTTGCGTGCGTTGGTCTACAGTATCGAGAATGCCGGCCATCAATAACTCCTGGGCTTGTTCTGGTGAATTCATTAAAGGGAGTTATCGGCAGTAATTGCCAGATCTTGACCTTGTGACAAAATGCTACTCCCGAGCATTGATGCCACATTAGCATCATGGTTTACTGCAAGCCCCGATTCATCTGCTTCACTCCCCCTGCAGCGCGACCACAGTGCGCACATAATGTTCCCCTGTCTAAGGGATTCCCCTAGTTACAGTCAGGCCCAACCTGATATTCGCAATATCCAATAGCCATTAATGTGACGCCATTCTCATTGCATGAACGGAGTCAGGCTTTTGTGTGTGATCGCAGGAAAGTGGTCTTCCACCCTTTCAATCTTCCCAGCCTGGGCTCAGTCCTGCTGGAGCGCGATCTCACGCAGGCATGACAGCGTCGGGACGTTGGACGTCCTCGTCGACATACGTGACATCCCCTCATTTGACATGACGTTGTGGAGGTAAGCATGCCGAACAAACCCCAACAGTGGGCTCAGCGTTTACCGGAGTTTCTTGTCGAGGCAGAAACCCTACTGGCCAAATCGGAGGAGTGCCTGAGCCACCTGCAATTGATCAGCAATGACAACGACGCAATCGATTGCATGCTCAGCAGTCTGCTCAAATTGGCGAGCCGGGCCGATGCCCTGGCGCTGGAAGCCGTGTCCGAGTTTTCTCTGCATATTCATGGTTTGCTGAACCACACCCATAACCAGATCGACCTGCACGATCAAGCACTGGGGGCGCTGAAAGAGTGTTTCACGTTGATGGCCTGGCAACTTGAACTCATCGATCAAACCACCGGTCAACTCAGTCTGGATGACACTGAGCAGACTTCCTTGATCGAAGCCTTTGCGTTCCAGGTCGGACTCAGTCCATTTCAGTTTCCGGTTAAATCCAAACCGTTTACGCTCGATTCCTATTCGAAACGGCAGGCGTAAATAGACAACTACGCTGTGCCAAGTCTTATTGCCATGACAGCGCTCTATAACTGAGCGCGCTCATGTCGCAATTGAATTGCCTCATATCTGTTAACGACACTTCGATACTAATCATTACAATTGCGTAATGTTTTTCCATTTTGACCTGGCATCCAACCTTCCTACTTTATGGTCATATATACCAAACGCGACCAACGGTATTTCAAGTGGTATTATGCCGACCATTAGTTGACGCCAATTATTGGTCAAGTGAGATCGAATGAGAGCAGTCGGACAAAGCCTGTAGTTTCACCACTGCACCGTACTCTGCTCAAGACGAGTCACTATAGATTTTCAGACAGAGGCCCGTCAGCCCTATGGCCGGTCTGCCCGCCGCGAACATTCATTGGCTCCATCCGCTATGTACGCCAGCCTCAAGTCAGTCATCCCATCGCTACCTTCCCAGAAAAACGCGCGCTGTTTCACGTTGTTACTGTTCTCCTGTTCAGCCCTTGRCAGCCTACTGGTCTACTGTCTGTCCGTTCCTCTTCCGCTGAGCGTGCTGGTGCTCAATATCGCGGCGCTGGCCTGCGTCTGGGTGCAACATCGTCTCTCGAGCACGTCGATAAAATTCGAGCCGCAGGAGCTGGCGGACCGACTGTTGGAAGTTCAGGAAAATGAACGCCATCGGCTCAGTAGAGAACTGCATGACRATATTGGCCAGTTGCTGACGGCCGCAAAACTTCAAAGTGAATGGATCAAACGGCGGATGCCTGAAGAAATGCAAGACCAGTGCTCAGTGCTCTGCGACACACTGGAAGAAACCCTGGTCAAGGTTCGCGACGTCTCGGCCATCCTTAATCCCAGGCAATTGGCGAGCCTCGGACTGGAGGCCAGTCTGCGTGCTCATCTGCTCAAGAACCTGGCCAATACATCAATGCACTGGAGCCTGGAATGCCACCAACGCTTGACCGGTATACCGGAGGAGTTGGCGGTGGCAGCGTTTCGAATCAGCCAGGAAGCAGTGACCAATATTCTGCGTCATGCCGAAGCGAAAAATCTGCTGGTCCGCCTGCAACGCATGCCCAAAGGCCTGGCACTATCAATCAGCGACGACGGCCAGGGTTTCGCACCCGCGCCTGACCCCGGTCGAGAAGGACAGCGCGGGATGGCCGGGATGCAGGAACGGATCGATCAGATGGGCGGGACTTTGGTCGTGACCAGCGAGCCAGGCAAAGGCACTCAAATCGAAGCACTCTTCCCTTGGGCGCCCCGCGCGCTTGAACGGGCCAGTAYGAATAAGGTTTTACATTGACTTGTAACTTGCTTCTGGTGGATGACCACTCACTGATCAGGGCTGGCGTGCGCGCACTGGTTCTGGATATTCCGGGTTATGCGGTCATTGGCGAGGCCAATGACGGCTCGCAGTTACTCGAAATGGTCGAAACACTTTCCCCTGACATTATTGTGCTGGATATCTCCATGAAGGAGACCGGTGGCCTTGAGGCCTTGCAGCGACTCAAGCGGGTGCGCCCGCAAAGCAAGGTGCTGATCCTGTCGATGCACACTGATCCCGCACTCATCATGCAAGCGCTTGAGTCCGGCGCTCATGGCTATTTACTCAAAGACACCACGGCCACCGAGCTGGAACATGCTCTGGATGCCTTGCGCAATAACGAACGCTACTTGAGCCCTGCCATCGCCCACACAGTCATCAATCAGGCGTTGATTCGCAACCAGAAACAGCAGCCGGGAACGCCCGATTCACATAATCTGACGGCACGGCAACTGGAAATCCTGCGACTGATTGTTCGTGGAAAATCCACTCGGGAAATCGCCAATGGCCTGGGCCTTAGCATCAAGACCGTTGAAACCCACCGCTCGCAGATAATGAAACGCCTGCAGATCTTCGACGTGGCCGGTCTGGTCCTGTTTGCCGTACGCGAACAAATCATCAGTCTGGACGATTAACTGACAGCGACGCACTCAACAGCGGTGAGTTGTCCGGCAAATGCACGCGCAACGCCGCGGGGCGCGCAGAAAAACGCAGGCTATCACCCTCCAGAGGTTCGCCATCAAGGTTGATGTGCAGACCTTCCGAGACCTTGATCTCCACCCAGGGCAAACGGGCGCGCACAAACATGTTGTCGATGCCAAAACCATCGGCAAGCAGGTTTTTCAAGGTTCCGACCACTTCCTGCGGTGCCGGTAAAATGCTGATGTCCAACAGACCATCGTCAATCAGCGCCTCCGGGCATAGCACATGCCCGCCTCCCGCCTGCCGACCATTGCCAATGCCAAGTGCCAATAGCTCGCCGCGCCAATAAAAGTCCGGGCCCTGCAACTCGCCGTAAGCCGCGTGCAACTCGCTGAAACGTGACAGACCGGTAAACAGATACGCTGCACCGCCGAGGACTTTTTTCAAATCTTCCGACGTATTGGCCGTGACCTGACTGCCGAAGCCGCCTGTGGCCATATTCAGAAAGACCTGCCCTCCAACGTCCCCCAGATCGATAGCGTGCGGCACAGTATCCAGAAGGTCCAGGGCCAGAGCCGGTATTATTGGCACACCCGCTGCGCGAGCAAAATCGTTGGCTGTGCCCAATGGCATCAAGACCAGGCTCGCCTGATTCGGGTGCGCGGCTATGGCCTCGGCAATATCGCGCAATGTGCCATCACCGCCACCGGCAATCAGTTGCGTATAGCCTGCGCTCAACGCTTCTTCCACCCACCGCTGCGCGTCTCCCGTCTCCCAGGTCAGTCGGACTGCCAGCTCCCAACCCTGCTTGCGCTTACCTTCGATGGCCGCGCGGACCTCCTCGTTGAG
>NZ_JBFUKU010000395.1:0-3950 GCF_056400685.1 Pseudomonas sp. P5_A12
CAAATAGAGAGCGTGGCCTGTATGAGCCTTGACGTCACTTACGTCGCTTGCGACCGGGAGAAACTGTGACGTAGGGGTCAAGCGAACGTGGCCATCACCAAACTGGCCGCGGTGTCCTTTGCCGCGGGCGAAGAGTTCCCCACTTGTTGTGACGTAATAGTCTGTGCCATCGCCTACGGCTACCGTGCTGACGTTTTCAGTCATTCGCCGTGGCTGTTCAGCATGGCGCAAATGCCAAAGCGTTCGGGCGGAGTCGATAGCGAAAACACCCGAATCACCGGCGGCGAATCGGCTAACACCCTTCATAAGGGGCGTAGTCTCCTTGGTGCCATCAACCAACACCGTCAATTCACCGTTCGCCAGCAGCGTGTAATACACATCCTTGCCGACCCCCACCTGTACGGCGCTTGTCTGGATCGGCGTTGGCGACGCACTATCGGTCCATCCCCATGCCGTGCCTGCAATGATCGCCATGTGGCGGTTGTAATATGACGCCAGCATTGGGCACGAACTGTCGGCGCTAACGAGGGGAGATGCAAGCAAGGTGCTCAGAAGGACAAGTCGCGAAAACCAGATTTTGAACTGCGGCCCATTGCTCCGGCTCATCTCGCGTATCTCCTGAAGGTGCAACTGTTGTTTTTATTGAAGGGTGCCCAGGTTGCTGACGGCAGTAAATCTTCTCCGCTTGATTACGCAGGGACAAATGAACAGCCATCGTTTTTAACGATGGGTTGTCGGGAGGTCGTGATACGGTTTTCACTGGATCAATTGCAGGCTTTCGTTCTCGCCGTGCAGGCGGGTTCATTCTCAGCGGTGGTGACTGCCACTGCAGCTGCCAGCGAAGAGCTGGAACCGGCCGCCTGATCAGGCGTTAAATGAAAAAAACCGCATCGAGCGATGCGGTTTTTTTATCGGTCATTGCTCGTCTTTTACTGCAGGCAGCGGAAAACGAAGGGACGCACTCCACCCTCATGCGGTAAGGACGTGCCTGATGCGACCAGCTGACTGCCTTGAACTGCTATGGACGATCCCATGTCGAGCACGTCAGTCAAATTGACATCCAATTTCCCTTGACCATCGCCGAAGTTTTTATCCGGTTCACCGTTCGGCATGTATTGAGTGATGACGGTTTTTGAGTTTGCCTCGCCAATAGTCCATCCGATTACCACGATTTTCTTGTCTGGTCGTTGGGTACCAGACAGCCATTGAATTCCTCCTGGCGCTTCGGGGGCGGGAGTCACAACCGGTTTGCCGCCATTGAATGTATCAACAAACTTGCCGGTCGAGTCGAGACAGACCAGTAAGCCATTAAAGGTACCGTCATAAGTACTGCCAATACCCAGAATGTTGTCGTCGTGCATTTCTACAAGGTCAAAAATTTCGTCTTTTGAGCCAAGTGAATCAAACACAACAAATCCATTGGAACCGAAGGTTTTTACCGGGACACCTACGGCACTGTACAGTGCGATCATTCCCAGGTTTTCCCCGTCTTTGTTGACACCTCCCCCAATCGCAAATGTCCCATTGTTCAGACGTACCAATGAGCCCACCCAAGTAAAGTGAGCGGTGTACTGGACAGTGACGTAACCATTCCCGTTACCGAACGTTGTATCAAGTGCGCCGTTTTGATCAAGGCGCATCAACAGGCCGATTTGATCACTTAAACTGTAACGATGGTTGCTGAGGGTCATCAGTTTTCCGTCGGGTAGTTCCAGGGAAAAACCGTTTTGATTCGAAGTAGATCCACTCTTTGCGTCCTTTTTGACTTCAGGTAACTTAAGTTGGGTGGAGGCAATAGGGTGCACTACGGTTACGCCATCACTTCCAAATGCCTTCACGGGATTGCCTTTATCATCAAAAAGGGCAAGGCCGAGCTGTGTGGGAGCGTACTCGTATTCTTCGTATAGTCCGCTTAGGAGAATGTTCCCGTTATTAAGCACGCTGACGCTTCTACCCACTGATTGATTGCCGGCGGAGAATTTTCCGGTGGCGGTGCCATTCACCCCAAAAGTTTTGTCTTGTGTGCCGTCCGCGTTCAGGCGCACGACTGAAAAATCGGCACCCGATCTTGCAGCAATTATTAATTTGTCGTCGGGAGCGACAGTAATGCCGCTGGCAAAGCCTGTGTTTGCGTTGGAGTATTTGATCCAGGTGATCCCGCTGCGGTCGGGACCAAATACAGGATCCAGAAGTTCTTTGCTAACCATGTTGATATCTCCTTGAATGTATTTTGGGCGCCTGCGTAAAGCGACAGCCAGGAGTGAGACAACGGCTGAAAAGCGCAGTGAGCTCATTTGAAGAGCCGCACAACGCACTGTCTACTGTCAGAGTTGACAGTAGACAGTGCGTATTTTTGAGAGAAAGCGTGGGGGTGCTATTGGATAGAGGGAGGGGCGAGACTGCTTAGTGATATTTTGTCTGTCGGGTTGGTCAATAAATTACTGAGCGACTTGTCAAACTTTTGCAGCGCTCTAACTTGCACATTCTGTTGCTCGTTAATATCCGCCACTATTTCTGGGCTCGGTTCAAAGTCCGCCCAAAGAGGACTCACCGTTTTGGCGTCATACCCTTGTGCGGTACCAATGTAATTCAAATTGGCGTCATAGAAATCTGCACTGACGTGAGCCTCCAAGTCCGAACTGCGCGAGGTCATCAATTGACTGCGACTGTCGACAATGGCGACCACGTCYGGTTTCGCAGCCTTGAGGCTTTGCAAGTCCGGGTACACCGTGACCGAGCCGAACTGGYGCTGCAATGACGCTTTGACCCAATCCACGGCGAGGTCGGGTTTGGAAGTGTTCACGAAGGCGTCATGAATCGAATGGACCAGCAAACTCTGACCAAAGCCTGTGCCGGCGTTGGCATGGTAGTCCTGAAGGTAGGCCCGATTGGTCTGGGTGTTTTGACTGTAGACGATGCCCAGCGACACGTTACTGCCATTCGGAATGAGCGTGACATTGCTGCGGCCAACGGGCTCGGAAAAGATGCCGTCCAGCGCAGACACAGCGCTCGGTGCGGTGGGGATCGAGCAGCCTGTTAATACAACGGTCATTGTCAGGGTACTGACAAGTGCAAGTTTCATGGTGTTTCTCCCGTGAAACAGCCTGAGTCGGGAAGTTAATATGCCGGTATTCACCAGCGGTGCATCCAGACTAAACCTGTCATTGTTGAAATAAAAAGCCAAAACATGCGCTTCTCGGCAGGCCCATAGTTTTATTGGGTTTAAAGAGGGTCGGTTAATGACGCAGGGAAATAAAAAGGCTCGAAATCGAAGTTCGAGCCTTTTTATTTATAGCTGTACGAACAAGCATCAGTTTTCCAATGGGATCAGCACTTTTTCATCGGGCGACAACACCATAAACACCAGCAGTTTGGCAGGCTGGGTGGCACTGGCGTTTTTTGACACCAGGTGTTCCGAGCCCGCCGGTTCATACCAGTATTGGCCGGCCTTGTAAGTGACGGGTTGTTCACCTTTGACCTGGGAAATAATCTCCCCCGATAACACGTAGGCCATGGCGGTGCCTTCGTGTTTGTGGGCAATGGACGATTGCCCGGGTTCGTAATCGACTTCGATCATCAACGCCTTTTTGCCGGGCACATTTTTCAGCAGCTGATCCTGCAGCACCGTGACCTTTTCAGAAGGGCCCTCGTGAGCCGTTGCAGCCGCCGAAAGGGTCAGGGCGAGGGCAGCCAGCGGGGCAGCAAGGAAACGCAACGTTTTCATGGGTCATTACCTGAGGTGGTTATCGTCCGGAGCAACGATAGTCCGCAGGGTAGGGCAATCAAACAGCCAATATTCGGGAAGCTGAGGGGACCAATCCAACACCACGCTCGTCGTAGATACCGTCTTGAACCTCACCGGGCAATCGCGTTTTGTCAGGCAAATCCCAGACGCAGCCTCGCGTTGCTCGWCAGCTGCTACGGGGAGGGTAGTGATTCAGAGCTGGTTG
>NZ_JBFUKU010000396.1:0-3912 GCF_056400685.1 Pseudomonas sp. P5_A12
GACGAGCCCGTTAAAAGCGGTTGAGCGACGTACTGTCGCCAACGCCGTGGCGGGCACCAAGGTCAAGCCGAACCGCCGTTCGGAAGAAACCATCGCCAACATCCTTAAAGCCACTGAAGAGGTGGTGCTGATGTCTGGCGCGGATCGTATTTCGATCCTGGATGTGTGCCAGGTGGCCGGTGTTTCGCGCGGCACCTTTTATCGCTATTTCGCCTCGCAAGAAGACCTGCTGGACACCTTTTCTCGTCATAAGCGCGAAAGTTTCCACACCTCGCTGTCGCGGGAACTGGGCGAAATCAGTGACCCGGAAGCACGCCTAAATGCGCTGTTTGCCTATCTCGACAACTACCTTGAGCAAAGTCGCGCCCGGCGCTTACTGGTGGTCGCCCCGGATTATGCGCTGGGCTTCTTTCGGCGGATTTTCCACGATTCGATCGTGCGCTTTCAGGATGGCCTGGGCATAGTTTTCGACGATTGGGACGAGCGCCTCGGGGTCCGTCTTGACCGTGAACTGATCTGCGAAATGATCATTCGATACGTGTTAAGCGAAATCCTGGTGCCGGAAGCGGCGGGGCGCCGTTTGTTCCCGGTGCGGGTGAAAAAACTGCTCGGTGCCTTGATCATGGGTTCCACCTCCCGCACCCGTCGCTGACCGCCGACTAACACCCCTTCGCTGTAGGCAAAGCCCCCGTATATCGGGGGCTTTGCGTTTCCGGGTGTTAATTTTCTCTTACCTGCGTAGCGCCCTTTTTCCTGTCTGTGTCCATTTTGTGCCCCTGCGAGGTGTTTTTTGACAAGGGGCGAAGGCTCTGGCGCGGGCTTTTTCACGCGCTTCGAAAATAAACTGAACAGTTTTTTGATTTCTGCTCAATTTGAATTTAAGCTCTGGTCTTAGCAGTGAGCCCTTGGCTTCCCCTTTCACGGCAGTTTGATCCTGGTCACGTGAAGGGACTGCGCCAATAACCAATAAAAAAGTGCCAACTTCGAGGTACCTCGACATGCTTATCGATCTACACGCCCACGCACCCCACCCTGGCTATTACAACCAGCACCCTCACTGGGGGCCGTTCTTCGAGCAACACGCCGACGGCGATATCAAGCTGCGTGTAGGTGATTGGATTCTTGGCCTCGGGTCGCCAGAGCGTAAGGCTGCCGTGCGCTCCGGTAATGGTCCCAAGCTTGAAGAGTATTTTGCTCGCTGGGCTGACCCGAAAGTGCGTCTGGCTGGTATGGATGCAGCAGGACAGAATCTGCAGGTGGTTTCCGTTCCGTCGCATTGCTACATGTATTGGACTGAAGCTGAATTCGCCGTGCCATTCGCTCGCACCGTCAACAACACGTTGGCCGAGTACTGCTCCGCTGCCCCTGATCGCCTGATGTTCTGGGCTCATGCACCGCTCAATGCACCAGAAGCGGCGGCGGCTGAAATTCGTCACGCTTGCACAGAGCTGGGCGCCAAGGGCCTGGTCGCTGGCGGCGCCAACTTCGGCGGTCTGGAATTCGATTCGCCTGAGCTTGATGTGGTGTGGAAAACCCTCTGTGACCTGGATCTGCCGATTTTTGTCCACGGCTATAACCAGTCGGTTACCTGGGGCAAGAACGCTAACAGCGACCGCTACGAAACCACCGCCATCGTGGGTATGCAGTACGACGAAACCCGTTGTTTCTGGAACCTGATTTGCGGCGGCGTGCTGGATCKCTTCCCTGACCTGAAGGTGTACATCACCCACGGCGGTGGTTATGTGCCATACCAGCTCGGTCGTCTGGCCAAGACCAACGAAAACCTCGACGTCAAATACAACAAAAAACCGCTGCTCGATTACATGAAGAACTTCTACTTCGACGTAGAACTGCATGAAGTGCCGATGCGCCAGGCCTTGGTCGACATCATCGGTGCGGACCATGTGCTATACGGCAGCAACTTCGGGGGCAGCGATGCCGTACGCCACGATCTGACCCATGGTCTGAAGTTGTCCGATGCTGACATGCGCAAAATCCGTTATGAAAACGCATGCCGCTTGCTGCACCTGGATCCTGCCAAGTTGGGCAAGGTAGGTGCCTGATGAAACTGGCGCGTTGTGAGTATTTTTCTACAGGCATTTTTTGGGCTGTAGTGGATGTCGCTCAAGATCAAGTCACTCCCATTTCCGGTGATTTCAAAGACTGGGCACCGGCGGTGGCGGCAGGGCGTGGTATCAGTTCGATTCGTTTCGCCGGGCCATCGCTACCTCTGTCAAAGGTGCGTCTGCTGCCCCCGATTGAGCCGGTTAACCGGGTGGTGGTGGCGGGTGCCAATTACGCCAAGCACCTGGTGGAATTCGGATTGAAGGCACCGGCACAGCCGGTGGCTTTTCTCAAGGCCTATGGCGCGCTGATTGGCGCCAATGACCCAATCCGCTTTCCGCCGTTGACTGAAGAACTCGACCACGAAGTTGAATTGGTGGCGGTGATCGGCACTGACGAGATCGACCTGGAAAACCCGCTCGCTTGCGTGCTCGGTTACACCGTCGGCAATGACGTCAGTGCGCGAGACCTGCAACGCAGCGGGCCAGCGGGTATTGGCATGGATCTGTTTGCGGCTAAAAGCCAGGACCAGACCACCGGCCTTGGGCCCTGGATCGTCACAAAGGACGAGTTCCCGCAAGGTTCACCGCGGCTGCGCCTGACCCTGAAAGTGAACGGCGAAATGCGTCAGGACGGCTCCACCGGCGAAATGACCTGGGATGTGGGTCAGTTGATCCGCTTCGTACAGCAGCGTTCGAGTTTCGCCAGTGGTGACGTGCTGTTCACCGGTTCGCCGGCGGGGGTGGGGATGGGCACCGGTCTGTTCCTCAAGGAAGGCGATGTGGTCGAGGCCAGCGTCGAAGGCATCGGTACATTGCGCAATGTGGTCGGTAAAAAGAACCGCGCCTAATCTGGAGCCAAACATGAACGCCAATAAAGAAAAAGTAGTCGTCGTCGGTGCGGGTCTGATGGGCACCGGTATTGCACATGCGTTCGCCAGCTCCGGTTTCAATACGCTGTTGGTTGATACCAATGCCGCCTCATTGACGAGCGCCCGGGCAAGCATCGAAAAAATCCTTGCCGATGGTGTGCGTCTGGGCAAAGTCAGCGAAGAACACGCGCAGCAATCGTTAGCCAATCTGCTGACCTGTAGCGACTTGAGCGAAGCTGCGATGGGTGCTAACTGGCTGGTGGAGACGGTCTCCGAGCAGCTGGCGGTGAAGAAGGCGGTGATCGGTCAGGCGGCGCCGCTGCTGGCGGAGAACGCCATTATCGCCACCAACACGTCGGCCCTCAGCGTGACCGAGATTGCGGCGTCGGTGGACTGTGCTGATCGCGTGATTGGCATGCACTTCTTCAACCCGGTACACAAAATGAAGCTGGTGGAGCTGGTGCGTGGTTTGGCCACCAGCGATGAAGTGGTGGCGCGCACGCGCACCCTGTGCGAGCAGATCGGTAAAACCTCGATCGTTGTCAATGAATCGCCTGGCCTGACCACCAGCCGCATGTCCGCGCTCTTGGGTAACGAGGCGATGTGGATGTTGCAGGAAGGCACGGCCACTGCCGAAGACATCGACACAGCGCTGCGCCTGGGCTTCAACCACCCGATGGGTCCGTTGGAACTGGGTGATTTGACCGGTTGGGACACGCGGTTGTCGGTGCTGCGCTATCTGCACCAGACCTTGGGCGAAAAATTTCGACCTTGCCCGCTGATCATCAAAATGGTCGCCGCCGGGCGACTGGGGCGCAAGTCAGGGCACGGGGTTTACCGCTATGAAGAGGGTAAACAAGTACCGGGCTCAGGGCTCAAGGCGAGTGCGCTATGAAAGACATCTTCATAGTTGACGCGGTGCGTACGCCCATCGGCAAGTTCCGTGGCAGCCTTGCCGGCGTGCGCGCGGATCACCT
>NZ_JBFUKU010000397.1:0-3905 GCF_056400685.1 Pseudomonas sp. P5_A12
ATCCCAGACACATAAGGCCTTTCAGCTTTCTCATAATACTCACCCGACGATTGTTTATTTTTGTGTTCGAAGGCAGTACGGCAAAAAGAGAATCAGTTGCTGTGTTTTTTTTTAGAAATTAGGACCACCATGATTTTATGTCAACGATTTTTTGCGCCTGACGGTTTTAAGGTGCATGGCATAAGATGAGCACCTGAGTCGAAACGACCGAAAGAGATAAGAAGAATTGAGCACCACGCCCGAGAAAAAGCCGCGCACCAACCACCTGGAACTCGCCCGGAGAATTCTGGAACACACCCAGGAAACCGGATTGGTGGCCGGAGACCCTGTGGCCGAGCAGGCCTTGTCGCGCACCTTTCAGGTGTCGCGCACATTGATCCGTGGCGCGCTGAAAGTGCTGCTGGAAGAAAACCTGCTGAGCCATGAAGCCGGAAAGGGTTATAGGCTGCTCGCCGCACCGGCCGGCCAGGCTTTCAACAGTGCATTGCCGCAAGCTGAAGAAGAGGAACTGGCCAACTCGGTGCTGCGCGATCGCATGGCCGGGCGCCTTGGGGACAGCATCAGCATCAGCGAACTGATGCGTCGTTACGACATCGGTCGCCCGGCCGCGCAAAAAGCCCTGCTGCAACTCAGTGAAAGCCAGGCAATCGAGCGCGGCCCCGGCCAGTCCTGGCTGTTTCGCCCGTCCCTGAACAGCCTCGCGGCCCTCGAAGAAAGCCTGAAGTTTCGCTTGATCCTGGAGCCGGAAGCGCTGCTGCACCCCAACTTCAATGCCGACCCGCAACGCCTGGCCCTGCTGCGCAGCGCCATGCAGTTGTTGCTCGCGAGCCCGGTTGAGCACTTCGATATCCAGCAGTTTCGCGAGCTCGACATCAGCTTCCACGAGCTGATTGGCCAGAGCTGTGGCAACCGTTTTGTCGGCGATGCCCTGCTCCAGCACCAGAGCCTGCGACGCCTGCCGAACCTGTTGCCGACGGTCAGCGTGCACCGCCTGCAGGAAGCGCTGCGTGAACACCTGCAAATCATTGCGCACATCGAACGCGGACAGCTGGAAATCGCCGCCGATTTGCTGCGCCTGCACTTGCGCCTTAGCGCCGCCCAGCGCCCGCAAACCGCCAACCGTGGCATTCCGCAGGGCCAGATGTTCGGGCGTCGCTGAAGCTGCTTAAAAAACATGATGATTTTTTTTATAAAATAAGACAGCATCCAGACATCTTCAGGATCGGCGGGCGTCACCCGCCATGGAAATCTTGCGCCATGCACAGACAAAAACTTATCGCCCTGTTTCCGGAAGCCAGTTTCGGCGCGGCCTTGAACTGCATTGGCATCGCCCAGTCGCTGCGTGAACTGGGTGCAAAACCGGTCTTCATCTGCCACGAACATTTTCAGGGACTCTTCGCCGAGTACGGCTTCGACGAGTACCCGATTCCGCAAGCCAGTCCTTTGTCGGCAGCGGAACATCAGCATTACTGGGAACGGTTCATCGAGCGCAACATTCCTTACTTCGACCAGACTCCACTGGCACAGATCGACAGCTATGTGGCGCCGGCCTGGGAAGCGATCATCGACACCGCCATCGAAGCGGAAAAGCCGCTGCAACAGTTGCTCGGTCGACTGAAGCCGGACGTCATCGTCCTCGACAACGTGGTCATGTTCCCCGCAATCGCCAACGCCGGATGCCCTTGGGTACGCATGGTATCCTGCGCCGAAACCGAGCTGCCGGATGCCGCCGTACCGCCGTATCTGTCGGGCTGCCTGGCCAGCGACGGGGACGGACGTGAGCGGTTTACCGAGCATTACCAGAAAGTCGTCGCGCCGGCACATGAACGTTTTTTGCAATTTCTCGCGAGCAACGGCACAGCGCCTTGCCCGCCTGGCCAGTTTCTTGTCGATTCGCCATGGCTCAACCTGCTGCTGTCGCCGACTCCGGTGCGTTATGAACGCCAGTTGCCGTTGGACTCGCAGCGCTATGTCTACCTCGACGGCTGTGTGCGGCGCGAGGCGCCTTACATCGTTCCAGACTTTCCGCGGCACAACGACGCGCCACTGATCTACATCAGCTTCGGTAGCCTCGGAGCTGCCGACACCGGCATGATCAAGCGCCTTATTGGCACTATCGAACACCTGCCCTATCGCTTCCTGATCAACGTTGGTGCCTATCGGGACACGTACACCACCGTGCCCGACAACGTGTACCTGGACAGCTGGTTTCCGCAACCGGCCGTGCTCAAGGAGTGTCAGCTGTTTATCCACCACGGCGGCAACAACAGTTTCTGCGAGGCGCTGTACTTCGGCTTGCCGTCATTGATCATTCCTTACTGCTGGGACGGCCACGACAACGCCGCACGCGCCGAGGAAGTCGGCGTCGGCCGCTACCTGCCACGGTTCGCCGATCCGTTGTCGGCATTACCTGCGGCCCTCGAACAGTTGCTGAGCGATCAATCGATGAAGCAACGCCTCGAAGCCTTCAGCAAAAACATGCAGGCGACTCGCGGTACTGACATCGCCGCACGGGCAATCATGGCGCTGCCCAACGCCTGACCCACCGCTATCGCCAGCCAGCCGCCGCCCCCCACTTCATCATCATGGCGCCGCGTGGCGCCAATGATCTGGCAAGAGCCTTGCAGACGGGCTGATGCGGGCGGGTGGACTGAGGCTTAGCCCCTGAGAATCATGAACACCTTGCGCACCGGTGTCAGATTTTCCCACGTCCCCTTGAACCCTGCGGCGACGACAAACGTGGCGCCGGCCTTGAACTCCTGGCTGATACCGTGGCTGTCGGTCAAACGCACATGTCCCTCGAGCAAATGGCAGAGCTCGTCGTAATCACACTCACAACGCTCCAGATGTTCGGGGGCCTCCCAGATGCCACCGGTAGCCTTTTTCTGTGGGTCCACAAAATGCCGCCAGCTCCGGCTGCGATAAGGCATGTCGACCAGTGCGGGATCACTGGTTTCCAGCTCGACGACAGGCAAATCGGGGTTGGCAAAGTCGATGACGTGTTCGGGTTTACTCATAGTCATTATCACTCCAGATCAAGAATCGAAACCGATGCCCAGCGCGTCAAACCCTTTGAGCAGCCAGTCGCGGTGCCCAGTCAGGTCTTCGCGGGCCAGCGAGCGCTGCGCCAGCGACACACCCACGTAACGCAAGGGTTCGGGGGGAAACGGAAACGGCGCGGTCGAGGTCATCGCAAGTTTTGTGCGTTCAGTGGCTTTGCCTTCCAGCAGGTCGAGCAGGGTCAAGGCCGCGAAACGACTGGCCGACACTCCCTGCCCAGTGAAGCCCTGGGCATAGGCAATGCGCCCGCCTGGCGAGGTGCCGCAGAACATGGTGGTGCGTGCCGAGGTGTCGATGATGCCGCCCCAGGCATGACTGAACCTGACGTCCGCCAATGCCGGGAACGCCGATTGAAATTGTTGCGCCAGTGTCGCGAAGCTCTCGGGACGCTGCGTCAATGCCTCATCACGTCGGCTGCCGAAGTGATAGATGGCGTCGTAGCCGCCCCAGAGAATGCGGTTGTCCTCGGTCTTTCGCAGGTAATGAAACTGATTGCCGCTGTCGGCAATACCGTAGCGCCCGACCCAACCGATGGCGCGCAGTTGAGCATCGTCGAGCGGCCGGGTTGCCAGGGCATAGTCATAAATAGGGATGACCTTGGACTTCAGCGAGCCCAGCAACGGTGGTGCGATGTTGGTGCCGAGTGCGACCTTCGCTGCCTTGAGGGTCCCCAGACCGGTTTCCAGCACTTGATAAAGACCGTCCTCGCGCAAGGTCGACACCGGAGAATGCTCGAACAACTGTACCCCTTGTGCGAGGCTCACGCGGCGCAGTTCTGCGACCATTTTCACCGGGTTCAGCAACGCATAATTGGGTTCGAAAAGCCCTGCGACATAGACGGGAGA
>NZ_JBFUKU010000398.1:0-3900 GCF_056400685.1 Pseudomonas sp. P5_A12
GGGGGGTGGTGAGTCAGAACTGGTTGAGGGGATTTGTAGCAGCTGTCGAGCAGCGCGAGGCTGCGTCTGGGATTTGGCTGACAAAACGCGATTGCCTGGTGAGGTTCAAGATGGTATCTACATGGGTTTTGGCAAGCTTCAGGCGAAAAAAACCCCTGAATTCAGGGGGTTTTTTTAGTGTGGCGAAGATACCTTCAGCACCTGCCCAGGCTTCAGCGCCTTGCCGATACGCGGGTTCCAGCGCTTGAGATGCTGCATCTCGACATTGAAGCGCTTGGCGACGATGGACAACGAGTCGCCTCGCTGGACCTTGTATTGGGTCTGTGAACTCTTTTTGCCGGCCTTGCTGTTTGATGCCACGACCGTGTTGACGCGACCACTGTTGCCCTTGGTGGTATCGCGCATCACCAGTTTCTGACCCGCCTTGAGGTTCTTGCCGCTCAGCTTGTTCCAGCGTTGCAGGTCTTTGACGTCGACGTTATTGGCCTTGGCGATGGAGCCGAGGCTGTCGCCGCGCTTGACCCGGTAGGTGCGCTTGGCGCTGGCGATTTGAGAATCGTCTGCGTTGTCGAAGACCGGTCTGAGTGGCTTCTTGCTGATCAACTCTTCCGGACGCATGGTCGACAGGCTGGTGGTCAACAACTGCGCCTTGGACGTGGGCACCAGCAGATGCTGTGGGCCGTCGAGGGTAGTGCGTTGTTTGAGCGCCGGGTTGAGCTGGAAAAGTTCGTCTTCGTCGATGTTGGCCACCGCGGCAACCGTGGACAGGTCCATGCGCTGGTTGATTTCGACGACCTTGAAATACGGTTCGTTGGCGATCGGACTGAGGTTCACGCCGTAGGCTTCGGGTGCCAGTACCACTTGCGACAAGGCCAGCAGCTTGGGCACGTAGGCCTGGGTTTCCGAGGGCAGTGACAGGTTCCAGTAATCGGTCGGCAGGCCGAGTCTCTCGTTGCGCTCGATAGCCCGGCTGACGGTGCCTTCGCCGGCATTGTAGGCGGCGAGGGCGAGCATCCAGTCACCGTTGAACATGTCGTGCAGGCGGGTCAGGTAATCCAGGGCTGCGGTGGTCGATGCAGTAATGTCGCGTCGGCCGTCATAGGCACGGGTCTGGCGCAGGTTGTAGTAACGGCCGGTGGAAGGGATGAATTGCCAAAGTCCCACCGCGTTGGCCCGGGAATAAGCCATTGGGTTGTAGGAGCTTTCAATCACCGGCAGCAGCGCCAGTTCCAGCGGCATGTTGCGTTCTTCAAGGCGTTCGATGATGTAGTGAATGTACAGGCTGCCGCGATCGCCGGCGTTTTCGAGGAAGGACGGGTTACTGGCGAACCACAGTCGTTGTTGCTCGATACGCGGGTTGACGCCCAGGCCCTCCTGCAACTGGAAGCCAAGGCGCATGCGCTCCCAGACGTCCTGCGCAGCCAGCGGGCTTGGTTTTTCGCTGAGCCAGATGGGTTGCTGTTTGGCGCGGGCGGCGATATTCGGGGTATGTGCGGCGTCGGTCTGCGGCACATGGCTGGAACAACCCGCCAGAGTGGCGGACACAGCCACCGCTATGGCTTGAGCCAAGCGGGTCAATGCGTCTGTATTGATGACTTTACTAATAGATGACGACATTGGCTGGAAGTAAGTTCCGGGCAAAAATGTCGGTCGATTCTAGAAAGCGCACCCCCTGCGGTCAACCATTCAGTATTTTCATTACAAAACGAAGTCAGCTTAGAACGTATCTTTCCAAGCCCGTAAAGCAGAAAAAACCTTACTTGGTGCCCGGTTATCAGGGCCATTCCGTTCGTCCACTTTTTCTTTAACAGATGTTTCGGAGGTACGTAGAAACGGGTTGGTGAGCTTTTCCAGGGCCAGTGTCGAAGGCAAGGTCATGATCCCGGCTTCGCGTTGCTGGGTCACTTCGGCAAGGCGAGCGGCGATATCCGGATTTTCAGGCTCCACTGCGGCAGCAAATTTCAGGTTGCTCAGGGTGTATTCGTGGGTGCAATACACCAGCGTGTCTTGCGGCAATGCGGCCAGGCGTGTCAGTGAAGTGTGCATTTGTTCAGGCGTGCCTTCGAACAGCCGTCCGCAACCGGCGGCAAACAGGGTGTCACCGCAGAACAACAGGCCATGATGGTAATAGGCAATGTGCCCCAGGGTATGACCGGGGACGGCGAAAATATCGAAGTCCCAGCCCAGTACGCTGGCACGGTCGTTGTCCTTGAGCGCCACGTCCCGGCCCGGGATGGTTTCGCTGGCGGGGCCGTAGACCTTCGCGTCGGTCGCTTTTTTCAGCTGCTCGACGCCGCCAACGTGGTCATGATGGTGATGAGTGATCAGAATATCACTCAATACCCAACCCGGATGCGCTGCAAGCCAGGCCAGCACGGGGGCGGCATCACCCGGGTCGACCACGGCGCAGCGCTGGGTGCGGTGGTCTTGTAACAACCAGATGTAGTTGTCGGTGAAGGCGGGCAGGGCACTGATCTGTATCATCGTCGGATTCGCCAAGCGGAAAACAATGGCGCATCTTAGAACTTCCTGGCGCGTTGGAGAATGCAATGACCGATAAAGCGTTCGCTCAGGCTGATCCCGAGTGGCTGACATTGATCAGCGCGGCCCGTGAATGGCTGTCCGGCCCAATCGGGCAATTTTTGCTGGATGAAGAACGACGCATGCTCGAAGACGAGCTGGGGCGCTTCTTCGGTGGTTATCTGGTGCATTACGGTCCGTCGGCCCAGACGCCGCCGTCGGCGCCCCAAGTGCAGCGCAATGTGCGGCTCGGTGCGCCGTTGCCCGGTGTCGAAATCGTTTGTGAAGAACAGGCCTGGCCGTTGAGCGAGCACGCCGCTGACGTAGTGGTGTTGCAGCATGGGCTGGATTTCTGTCTCTCGCCCCATGGCTTGCTGCGTGAAGCGGCGAGCAGCGTGCGGCCCGGCGGGCATTTGCTGATCATCGGCATCAATCCTTGGAGCACTTGGGGYTTGCGCCATGTGTTTGCCCATGACGCCATGCGCAAGGCGCGTTGCATCTCGCCGTCACGCGTCGCCGACTGGCTGAACCTGCTGGGTTTCGCGCTGGAGAAACGCCGCTTCGGGTGCTATCGTCCGCCGCTCGCGTCACCCGCCTGGCAGGCCCGTCTGGCCGGCTGGGAGCGCAAGGCCGGTAACTGGCAGCTGTCGGGCGGCGGTTTCTATTTATTGGTGGCACGCAAGATCGTCGTGGGCCTGCGTCCACTTCGTCAGGAACGGCGCGAACCGATGGGCAAGCTGATTCCCTTGCCGATGGCCAAGGTCAATCGTCGCCGCATCGACCCGTAATACCGTTTTATATTCCCGGCCGGGTCAGTCCCGGCCTCGGGCATCGTCGATCACTGATCGACGAGCCACCGCATTTTCTGGATAGATTGGCATGAGCGATAGCGTAGAACTCTTTACCGACGGCGCCTGCAAAGGCAACCCTGGCCCAGGCGGCTGGGGCGCACTGTTGGTGTGCAAAGGCGTGGAAAAGGAACTGTGGGGCGGCGAAGCCAACACCACCAACAACCGCATGGAACTGATGGGCGCGATCCGTGGCCTCGAAGAACTCAAGCGCTCGTGCGACGTGCTGCTGGTGACCGACTCCCAGTATGTGATGAAAGGCATCAACGAATGGATGGACAACTGGAAGAAGCGCGGCTGGAAAACGGCGGCGAAAGAGCCGGTTAAAAATGCTGACCTGTGGAAGTTGCTGGATGAGCAGGTCAATCGCCACAACGTCACCTGGAAATGGGTACGGGGGCACATCGGTCACCACGGTAACGAACGGGCGGACCAGTTGGCCAACCGGGGGGTGGATGAAGTGCGCGGTTACAAGCAGGCATAAATCACACACTGATCGTTCCCATGCTCCGCGTGGGAATGCCTCGACGGT
>NZ_JBFUKU010000399.1:0-3899 GCF_056400685.1 Pseudomonas sp. P5_A12
GTACCAGCCCAAACCACCCTTGCCGCTGGTCGCGCCAAACACCAGTTCCGCGGCAATCAATGTGCGCCAGGCAAAGGCCCAGCCGATTTTCAACCCGGCAAGAATCGACGGCAACGCGGCCGGGATCAGGATGAACAGCACGAACCGCATGCCCTTGAGACCGTAGTTGCGCCCGGCCATGCGCAGGGTTTCCGAGACCCCGAGAAACCCGGCATAGGTGTTCAAGGCCAAAGCCCAAAGCACCGAATGCACCAGCACAAAAATCAGGCTGTTCTGCCCCAGTCCGAACCACAACAGGGCCAGTGGCAACAACGCAATCGCCGGCAGCGGGTTGAACATGGAGGTCAATGTGCTCAACAGGTCGCGACCAAACTGGGTCGACACCGCCAATGTGGTCAGGGCAAATGCCAGGACGATGCCGATCAGGTAACCCTTGAGCAACACCACCAACGAAATCCACACTTTGCCCAGCAGCTCACCGCCAAGCAGGCCGTCATACAGCGCGCTGGTGGTTTGCACAAAACTTGGCAGCAACAAGTCGTTGTTCTGAACACGGGCAACCACTTCCCACAGCACCGCCAGCAAAATCAGGATCAGGCTTTTACGAATCCAGCCCTGTTGCCAGAGGCGCTGACCAAGCGGCAGTTCACGCTCCAGCGGTACGCTGGTCAGCGGCTGTAAAACGGTTTCGAACTCTTCACGCACTGATGACAAATGGCTCATCGGGCAATCCTCTCAATGGCTCAATAAGCGATGCGAATATCGGAGAAATCCAGCTCACGCTCGGTTTCCGGGGATTGACCTTCATCGAACAACAACCGATGAATCCGTCGCGCCGACTCCTGAAATGCAACGCCACCGAGGCTGTGCAAATCGTATTGATGGCTGTGGACTTCCGCCCGCACTCGGCCCGGATGCGGCGACAACAGCAGAATGCGATTGCCCACCACTAGCGCTTCTTCGATGGAGTGCGTGACGAACAACAGCGTGAAACGCACCTCTTCCCAGAGCAGCAGCAATTCTTCCTGCATCTTGCGGCGGGTCAGCGCATCGAGGGCGGCGAAGGGCTCGTCCATGAGGAGGATTTTCGGTTGCATCGCCAGCGCTCGTGCGATGGCGACTCGCGCTTTCATGCCACCGGACAAGGTATGCGGATAAGCATCGACAAACGCCGCCAGCCCCACCTTCTCCAGATAGTGCAGCGCCCGCTCTTCAGCCTCTTTACGTTTGAGCGTTTTGGACGCCAGCAGCGGAAACATCACGTTCTGTTTGACGGTTTTCCACGGTGGCAGTTGATCGAACTCCTGAAACACCACGATCCGGTCCGGCCCCGGCGCATGCACGGTTTGCCCCTGAAGACGAATCTCGCCTTCACAAGGCTGAATGAACCCGGCAACCGCCTTGAGCAGGGTAGATTTGCCGCAACCGGACGGACCGAGCAGCACAAAGCGGTCCGCCGGATCGATTTCAAAACTGACTTGATGGGTCGCTCGCACCACACGCTGCGGCGTGCGGTATTCGAGGCTGACATTGTCGACCGACAACAGCGCCTGGGCTGTGGCGTTCGGTTTGCTGACCGTGTGGCCTTGCAAAGGGGCATTCATGACAATCAGCTCCCTTGCAATGGTTTGGTGTCCTGGAAGAAGTAATCCTTCCACGAATCCGGTTTGTTTTTGATCGCGCCGACCCGGTAGAGGAACTCGGCCAGTGGATAGGTATTTTTCGGCGTGATGCTGAATTCGAATTGCGGGTTGTCGATGATTTTCAGCAACGCGGCGCGGTCGATTTTCGCCTTGGTGACGCGGATGTACGTGTCGGCTGCCGCACCTTTATCGTTCTGCGCAAATTCAGCCGCTTCGGTCAGCGCCGCAATAAACGCCTTGTAGGTTTTCGGGTTCTCGTCACGGAATTTCTCGGTCGCAAACAGCACCGTTGGGGAGTTCGGGCCGAGTACGTCATAGGAGTTCAACACCACATGGACGTTGGGGTTCGCCAGCTCCTGGTCCTGGAACGGCGGATTAGAGAAGTGCCCGGACAATTCAGTGCCACCGGCCACCAACGCGGCCGTGGCGTCCGGGTGCGGCACCGCGATGGTGTACTTGTCGAGGCGATTGAACTCCTTGTCACCCCACTGCTTGGCAGCCGCGTATTGCAGGAAACGCGATTGTACTGACACACCCACTGCAGGCACCGCAATACGGTCCTTCTCGGTGAAATCGGCGATGGTTTTGACGTTGGGGTTGTTGCTCAGCAGGTAGTAAGGGAAGTTGCCGAGGGAAGCCACGGCTTTGACGTTCTGCTTGCCGTGGGTGCGATCCCAGATCGTCAGCAACGGGCCGACACCAGCGCCAGCGATATCAATCGACCCCGAGAGCAGCGCATCGTTGACCGCCGCGCCACCGGACAGCTGAGTCCAGTCGACTTTGATGTCGATGCCTTCCTGCTTGCCGTACTTCTCGATCAGGTTCTGATCGCGCACCACATTGAGCAACAGGTAAACAATGCCGAACTGCTCGGCGATACGGATTTCACCTTCGGCGTGGGCCACAGTCGGCGCCACCAGGCTGCCGGCGATCAGGCTGAAACCCAGACCGATGGCGGCCGCCAGCGGTGCAAAGGGAAGACGTTTGGACATGGGAGTTCTCCGACAAATCAGAAAGGCGCGTCGCCCTGGATGGTGGTGCGATACAACTTGCGGCGCAGATGGCTGGGGCATCCGGCGGCGAGGTGAATCAGCGAGCGGTTGTCCCAGAACACCAGGTCATGGGGCTGCCATTGATGGCGGTAAATGTTCTGCGGCAGCACGCTATGGGCATAGAGCTCATCGAGCAGTTGCTTGCTCTCGTCTTCCGGCAGACCGATGATGCGCGTCGTGAAACCCTCGCTGACGAACAACGCCTTGCGCCCGTTTTCCGGGTGCGTGCGCACAACTGGATGAACCACTTCGGCGACTTGAGCGAGCTGCTCAGGCGTCAGGGTCGGGCGCCAGTTGCCTTCGAATTTGGTCTCGCTGTAACGCGCGGTGTAGGAATGCGCAGCGGATCGGCCTTCAACCGCTTTGCGCAACGCGTCGGGCAGGTTGTCCCAGGCTTTGTGCATGTCGGCGAACAAGGTGTCGCCGCCTTCGGAGGGCAGTTCCTGGGCGTGCAGCATCGAGCCCAGGCTGGGCAGTTCTTTATAGGAAAGGTCGGAATGCCAGAACTTGCCGGCGTCACCGAGGCCGATGGATTGGCCGTTTTCGATGATGTTGGAAACGATCAGAATTTCCGGGTGGCCGGTCAGCAAAAACTGCTTGAGCACATGGATTTGCAACACGCCGAATCGACGGCTGAAAGCGATCTGCTGTTCAGGGGTAATGCGCTGGTCGCGGAACACCACGACGTGATGATCCAGGTGCGCACGATGGATGCGGGCGAAGTCCTGATCGTTGAGGGGTCGAGACAGGTCGAGGCCGATGATTTCAGCTCCGACGGCGCCGCTGAACGGGCGGATGTCGATGGTTTGAGGCGCGATGCCTTGAGAGGCATTCGCTGAAGACAAAGAGACAGCTGACATAAAAATCACTCCCACGCACGGCACGCTCAAGGGCGCGCACGTCGATCAAGAAACTCACGGATGTCCCGTGTTGGTTCGTGTCGTGCGGCGCGCCGATTGGTCGGCGGGTACGCAATGGAGTGACTTTATAGGCATAAGAATTGATATTTAAATACCGTTAGTGAATAACGATATGGCTTTTCTCTAACACCGACCTTATGGGGACCGGACCCAGGCCCGTGAAGCGTTGGGTGGGTTGAGTCAGTTGATTGATGATGAAGAAACAGGGTTGATCTAACTCTAAATCCCCAATTTTTTTGGTGTTTGTTCTGACGCCATCGCGAGCAGGCTCGCTCCCACATTGG
>NZ_JBFUKU010000400.1:0-3854 GCF_056400685.1 Pseudomonas sp. P5_A12
TGTCGGCAGTGGCAGCATGCTCGAATGGGTGGCAAGCCAAAAAAAATCACTTCATCTGGATAACCTGGTGTTGCCTGGTCGCTTTCCGGCGGATGCCATGCCTGAAATATTTGAATGTGCTGCTGCGTTGTTGGTTTCTCTGAATGACGAGGAAATTTTCTCTTATACTATTCCTAGCAAAATTCAGGCTTACCTTGCCGCCGGTCGCCCGATTATTGCGGCCTTAAGGGGGGAAGGGGCTCGGGTGATCAGTGAGTCTGGCGCCGGATTGGTGTGCCCTCCCGCGAATGGTCAGTTGTTGGCTGCAACCATTTTGGCATTGAAAGAGAGCTCAAGCGTTGAGCGTGATAAAATGGGGGTGGCAGGATTGAAATATTTTAATGAAAATTTTGATATGGATTTTCAAAGCGGTCGATTGATTGATATCTTGACTGCGCGTCTCAACAGAAAATAGGTGCCKGAATGCGTGTATTGGTCTTGGGTGCAACAGGTATGCTGGGCAATGCTGTTTTCAAAGTGCTCAGCAGTTCGTCTGCATTGAGTGTTATTGGAACGGTTCGTAATGCTAAAGCAATTGATAGTTTTGATAGCGAAGTTAAAGGCAATTTGATCTCGGGCGTTGATGTTCTTGATCAAGACTCTTTGGTTGATGTCTTTGAGCGGTCAAAGCCTGATGTTGTAGTTAATTGTATTGGGTTGATCAAACAATTAAGCTCCGCTAAAGATCCTTTGTCTGTATTGCCTATTAACGCAATGTTGCCCCATCGGCTGGCGAAGTTGTGTGCTTTGGTCGGGAGTCGCTTAGTACATATTAGTACTGACTGTGTTTTTTCCGGTCGAAAAGGTATGTATAAAGAAAACGATATTTCTGATGCTGAAGATTTATATGGAAAATCTAAGTATATAGGAGAGATTGTTGGCCAGCCGCATGTCATTACTCTTCGCACTTCAATTATCGGACATGAACTGAATAGTCAATCATCGCTCATTGACTGGTTTCTTTCGCAATCCGGCTCTGTCAAAGGATTTTCAAAAGCTGTTTTTTCCGGGTTGCCAACGGTTGAGTTGGCTCGCGTCATTCTAGATTTTGTAATTCCGCAGCCCACCCTCCAGGGGCTATACCATGTCTCTGCACAGCCAATCGATAAGCTGACGTTGTTGCGCCATGTCRCCAAGATTTATCAAAAAGAAATCAGCATTGTCCCAGATGAGCAGCTACAAATTGATCGGTCTTTAGATTCGTCCCGGTTCCGAACGGCTACAGGGTATGCGCCTCCACAGTGGCCTGATCTAATTGAAGCTATGCGCGCTAACCGTTAAACTTCCATCTTTAAATTTTGGTGATCAATATGTTCGACGATAAGATTCTGATGATAACGGGCGGTACCGGTTCGTTTGGAAATACTGTACTCAAGCGTTTTCTCGATACTAACGTCAAGGAAATTCGTGTTTTTAGTCGTGATGAAAAAAAACAGGAAGACATGCGTATAGCGTTAGGTAATGACAAAGTCAAATTTTATATCGGCGATGTCAGGGATTACGCTAGTGTTTCCCAGGCGATGGTCGGTGTGGACTACATATTCCACGCCGCGGCGCTAAAACAAGTTCCATCTTGTGAGTTTTACCCGATGGAGGCCGTTAAAACCAACGTAATTGGTACTGAAAACGTACTCAATGCGGCTATTGCCAATAATGTTAGTCGAGTCGTTGTTCTTAGTACTGACAAAGCTGTGTACCCCATTAACGCAATGGGTATCTCCAAGGCCATGGCTGAGAAGCTTGTAGTTGCCAAGTCCCGGATCATTCCCGAAACTGGACCTGTCATCTGCTCTACCCGTTACGGAAATGTTATGGCATCTCGAGGATCGGTAATTCCTCTTTTTGTCAAACAGCTTAAAGACGGTGATGAACTGACTGTTACAGATCCAAGTATGACGCGTTTCCTGATGTCACTTGATGACTCTGTAGATTTGGTTCTTCACGCATTTGAGCATGCCGAGCAAGGTGACATTTTTGTTCAAAAAGCACCGGCATCCACTGTTGCTGATTTGGCTCAGGCGCTTAAAGAGCTTTTCTCGGGCGATAACGCAATCAAAGTCATCGGTACTCGTCACGGCGAAAAACTGTACGAGTCACTCATTTCGCGTGAAGAAATGGCCAAAGCCGAGGACATGGGGCGGTACTATCGTATTCCTGCCGATAATAGGGATCTAAATTACAAGAAATACTTTGTCGAAGGCGAGCAAAATATTTCCGAGTTGGATGACTATACTTCGCATAATACCGAGCGTTTGGATGTTCCTGGCATTAAAGAACTTTTGTTAAAGTTGGACTTCATTAAGGAGCAATTAGATGCTTAAGGTAATGACGCTGGTGGGGACACGGCCCGAACTTATTAAGATGAGTCGCGTTATTGCAGAGTTGGACAAGCAGGCCGATCATGTTCTCGTTCACTCTGGTCAGAACTATGACTATGAGTTGAATCAGGTCTTTTTTGATGATCTTGAAATTCGAAAGCCTGACCATTTTCTTGGTGCTGTGGGTGAGACAGCAGCGCAGACTATTGCTGAAGTTATCTCGAAGTCAGACGCGATATTTGAACTGGAAAAACCTGACGCACTTTTGTTGTATGGAGATACTAATACCTGCTTGGCTGTGATCGCGGCTAAGCGTCGAAAAATTCCGGTTTTTCATATGGAAGCAGGCAATCGTTGTTTTGATCAGCGAGTGCCCGAAGAGTTGAATCGTAAGGTTCTTGACCATCTGAGTGATATTAATCTGGTTTTGACTGAGCATGCTCGTCGGTATCTCTTGGATGAAGGTATTAGGCCTGAGACGATCATTAAAACCGGGTCGCACATGGAAGAAGTTCTTGATCATTATATGCCGAAAATTTTGGCGTCTAATATCTTGGAGCGTGAGCAGCTCGAGGAAGGTAAGTTTTTTGTAGTTAGTGCTCACCGCGAGGAAAATGTCGATACACCTCAAAACTTGATCGATCTCCTGGGGTCGCTTCGTGCATTGGCGGATAATTACGGATTTCCAGTTATTGTCTCTACGCATCCTCGCACGCGTAAACGTCTTGAAGCATTGGGCGAGTCCCTTGAGCATCCGTTGATTCGGTTTGTCAAGCCATTTGGTTTGTTAGATTATATCAAGTTGCAGATGGGTTCGTTTTGTGTCCTGTCTGACAGCGGAACCATTACCGAAGAGGCCTCTTTGTTGAACCTCCCGGCGGTAACAATTCGTAATGCTCATGAGCGTCCCGAGGGAATGGATGAGGGGACACTCATCATGTGTGGGCTCAAAGTTGACCGGGTGCTGGATGCAGTGCGGGTTGTGACAAGTCAGCATCACCGTGGGGCTCGTGTCATTCCTGTTGTAAAGGACTATCTTGGCGGACCAGTCTCAAAACAGATAGTACGAGTTGTTTATAGTTATACGGACTATATTAATCGTACCGTATGGTCTAAGGCATAAAAGGGTGGACGCATGCGTGTATTGGTGACGGGATCGTCTGGATTTGTTGGCAGTAGGCTGCTTAAGGTTTTAGCAAACAAAAAAAATGTTGAGGTTTATGCAGCCGCGCGTCGTGAGTCTATCGATTGTCCTGTAACGGTGCGCATGCTCAACAATTTTGAGCTCTCCTCTTCTGTGAATTGGACGCCAAGTTTGATTGGTATGGACGTTATCGTCCATACGGCGGCTCGAGTTCATGTTATGAACGATCAAGCATTAGATCCTCTGGAGGCGTTTAGAGCAGTTAATGTTAACGGGACACTAAAGCTTGCTGAGCAGGCGGCCTCCGCTGGTGTTCGTCGTTTCGTTTTCCTAAGTTCTATAAAGGTCAATGG
>NZ_JBFUKU010000401.1:0-3852 GCF_056400685.1 Pseudomonas sp. P5_A12
CTGTTACACCGCAGTGCCTGGTTTTACGGCGACTGCGTCGCCGGACGCAGCCTCGCAGGCTCGGCAGCTGCTACGGGGCTGCGTTCCAGCCAGGAGCTTCCCGGTTCGTTGAGGGGCCGGCCGTCGCCCCGCTTGGCCATTAAGGGCAAAGGGTATTGACGGCAAATATTATTGGCATCATATTTAATACATGTTGTTAGACATCTATATTCAATCCCGGCGTCTTTCCTCAGGAGTCACCCCATGCATTACAAAGTTTTCGGCCGCAAAACCGGCCTGCGGGTTTCGGAACTGGCGCTGGGCGCCGGGAATTTCGGCACCGGTTGGGGTCATGGCGCAGAACGTGACGAAGCCAAGCGTATTTTCGATGGCTACCTGGAGGCCGGCGGCAACTTCATCGATACCGCCAACGGCTATCAGGCTGGCCAGTCGGAAGCGATGCTCAGCGAGTTCATTGCCGCCGAGCGGGACCGGTTGGTGATCGCAACCAAATTCACCATGGGGACTACGCCGGCCGCCGGCATTTCCCACACCGGCAACAGCCGCAAGAACATGGTTCGTGCAGTGGAAGAAAGCCTGAAACGGTTGAACACTGATCACATTGACCTGTTCTGGGCGCACATCAGCGATGGCGTGACGCCGATGGAAGAGATCCTCCGTGGCTTCGACGATTTGGTGCGTGCCGGCAAGATTCATTACGCGGGATTGTCGAACTTCCCGGCCTGGCGCATCGCCCGCGCCGACGTACTGGCTGAAGTACGTGGTTTTGCACCGATTGTGGCGATTCAGACCGAATACAGCCTGGCCGAGCGCACCGCTGAACGGGAACTGTTGCCGATGGCAGAAGCACTGGGGCTGGCCGCCACGTTGTGGTCACCGTTGGGTGGCGGTTTTCTCACCGGCAAATACCGCACCAGTGATGAAAACAACCGCGCCGCCAAACTCGGCATACTGATTCACAGCGAAAAAAGCGCCCACGAAACGGCCCTGCTCGACACCTTGCTCGCGGTGGCAGCGGAGCTTGAAACCACGCCGACACACGTGGCCATTGCCTGGTTGCGGGAAAAAGCCAAACGCTCAACGACGGCGCTGATTCCGATTCTGGGCTCACGCACCCGTGAACAACTGGACGCGACACTAGGGGCCTTGGCTGTGCAGATGAGTGCCGAGCAGTTGTTGCGACTGGATGGGGCCAGCGGTGTGGCCAAGGGTGTACCACATGAAACGATTGCCGAGTCGGTGACGCGCTATACCGGGGCTGAAACCCTGGACCTGCCACTCATCCCAGCGGCCTGACACACATCGGAAATTGTGGGAGCGAGCCTACTCGCGCCCACAATTTTTGCAGTGTATTACCGCAGTGAACTACCGCCGCTATGGCATCAGCTTGTTGACAATCACTCGCTCAACCCTGTGCTTGTCATAAGGGGGATAGCGAACACCAGGATCGATTGCAGTGCTGTGATGCAGCACCCCGCGCGCATTGGTAAAGGCCTCGAATCCCCAGCGCCCGTGATACTTGCCCATACCGGAATTGCCCACCCCGCCGAACGGAAGTTCGGGAAACAGCGGATGGATCGCGCAGTCATTGACCTCCGCATCGCCGGAGCGCGTGAAGGCCAATATCTCGTTCACTACGTCATCGTCCTCGGAAAATACGTACACGCCGAGTGGGCTCGGCCGGTCGTTGATCCACTGGATAACGGCGTCGATCGAATCGATCTCAAGCACCGGCAGGATTGGGCCGAAGACCTCTTCCTGCATGATGGGGGAATCCACCGCCACATCGACCAGCACCGTCGGTGCGATGTACAGCTCGTCCGGGTCGGTCTGACCACCGGCGACGGCCGTGCCGCTGCCGAGCAACGCCGCCAGGCGATCGAAGTTGCGACGGTTGATCACGCGCCCGTAGTCTGGACTCTGCTTCGGATCATCGCCGTAGAACTCGCGGATCGTGTCCTTCATATGCTGCACGAATTCATCCTTGACCTGCGGCCATACCAGTACATGATCGGGCGCGGTGCAGATGTGGCCGGAATTGGCGAAGCGCCCGTAGGCAATACGCCGTGCTGCGACCTTCAGATTGGCTGATGAATGGACGATGGTCGGGTTTTTGCCGCCCAGTTCCAGCACGCAGGGAGTGAGGTTCTTCGCGGCAGCCTGATGCACGACCTTGCCAACCGATGGACTGCCGGTGAAGAAAATCATGTCCCACTGCTGTGCCAGCAACGCTGTGGTCTCGGGGACGGCCCCCTCTACAACCGCGACTATGCGTGGATCGAAATACTTGGGCACCAGGCGCGCCACCGCGCTGGCACAGTGAGCCGCAACCTCTGACGGTTTCAGGACCGCCGTGTTACCGGCGGCCAGCGCTGCCACCAAAGGGCCGAAGAGCAACATGAGCGGTTCATTCCATGCACCGATGATCAGCGCAACGCCCAGCGGATCGCGATGTACGCGGATATAGCCGGGCTGGAACACCACGGGCATCGGCTCGTGCAGCGGCTCCATCCATGATTCGACATGCGCGAGGGCGTAGGCCGCCTCCTTCGCGCAGTAGTTCACGTCCATCAGGTCGGCATCATTGACGTTGCGGCGCAGGTCCTTCCAGAGTGCGTCGCACAACTCGTCATGATGGTCGGTGAACAAGGCCTTGACCGCTTCAAGCTGGGTCTTGCGCCACGCCAGCGAGCGCGAATGTCCCTCAAGGAAGTAAGCCCGCTGATCAGCGACAAGCGATGAATAGTCAGGAATCGACATGGTGAATTTACTCCCGGGAATGTGGCGCCCGATGCTAGTCGCTAGCGCCTGTATCCAGTGACCGAAAGCACTCAGATGCGCACTGCAATTTCGCCACCCTGCTCGCGGACTTCGTAAGTGGGCAGCGCTAACGTAGAGGGACCACGCTGCACCGCGCCGGTGGTGATATCGAACTGCGAGCCGTCACACGGGCACATGAGTGTCGTGCCGGTGAGGATGCCCGCTGACAGCTGGCAACCGTCGTGCGGGCACATGTCGTCGAAGGCGAACAGTTGTGAGCCGATGCGGGCGACGGATACGCGTGTCTTGCGATCTTCCAGGTAGAACGGCGTGACCAATTGGCCAGTCAATCGGGAAGACGGGCCCAATGGGCGGTAGTTGACCTTCGAGTCCGGCATGTTCGGCTCCTGTGCGTGAACCTTCGATTCAGTACGGATACTCAGGGATCACTTCATAATCGGGCTTGTCGAACCGCAGTGCGCCAGGCGCCTGCGCCGGCACAGCAGGCTTGAGCGGCATGATGGGCGTCAGGCGCTTGTACCCGGAGCCAACCGAGGGCCTCGGGTCGGTGTCGCCCTTGTTCGGCCAGAACGACATGGCTCGCTCCGCCAGTGCCAAAATAGTGAGCGATGGATTGACCCCGGGGTTCGCGGGCAGGACGCTGCCGTCCATGACGTGCAAGCCCTCGTAGCCGAAAACCCGCTGGTAAGGGTCGACCACACCCTTATCGCTGGAGGCGCCTATCGGAATGCCTCCGATAAAGTGTGCCGAGGCCGTCCGATTGATTACCTCAAAGTCCAATGCCGCCTCGCGTGCGCCCATCTTGGCGGCAAGACGTTTTCCGAATTCATCGGCCGTCGCAATGTGCGTGGGGGGGGCCGCGCCGGCGCCGTGACGGCTGCGCAGGATGCCATCCTTGAAGTACAAATCGAGGGAATTGTCAGAGGTCTGCATGCACAACAGGGTGAGCGAACGCTCCGACCAATGCCGCGCGTCGAACGTCTGGCCGAGTGTCTGAAGCGGATGCTCCACAAGGTGCTTGAGCCATGCTTCCGTCGGATGATTTTGTGGGCCGGAAGCATAGTAGGTGGT
>NZ_JBFUKU010000402.1:0-3851 GCF_056400685.1 Pseudomonas sp. P5_A12
TCACCGCCACAGCGCCCTGAAATACGTGACGCCAAACCAGCGGCACGAAGGCAAAGCAACGGCTCTATTACAAGCTAGAGCAATGCTTTATGAAAATGCCAAGGAAGCTAATCCGAGCCGCTGGAGCACTCGAACACGCAACTGGAAGTTGGCAGATGCTGTGTATTTAAACCCAGAGCGCCCTGAAATTAAGAGCGCAACGGGCTAGCAACTGTAAGACAAGGCGACAGGTACCTTGACACGTACCGAGGCGAAAAAAAACGGGTGTGGCAACCGACGCCACACCCGCCGAAGAAAGCATCAGTTGTTATGTTGAGCTTAGGCGGCGCTGGCCTGAACTGCCGGGCGACGGGACATCAGGCTGACCAGCACGAAGCTCACCAGACCGACGCCGAGGCTGTAGTAGATCGGGGTATTGGCATCCAGACCGTCTTTGAACATGAACACCAGCGCAGTGGCGAAGCCCATGCCCATGCTGGTGATCGCGCCGGCGGTGGTTGCGCGCTTCCAGAAAATTGCACCCATCAGCGGGATCAGCATGCCGCCCACCAGCAGGTTGTACGCCAGGGTCAGGGCGCTGATCACGTCATTCACGACCAGGGCGATGCCCAGCACGACGATGCCGGTCAACAGGGTGAACAGACGGTTGATGCGCAGGCTCGACGGTTTGCCGCCACGCAGTTTCGGCAGCATATCTTCGGTCAGGGTAGTGGCAGCGGCGAGCAGGCCGGCGCTGGCGGTGGACATCATGGCGGCCAGGGCCGCGGCGATTACCAGACCACGGATACCGTCCGGCAGGGACAGTTTGACGATGGCAGCGAAGGCGTTGTTGACGTTGTCCAGATCCGGGATCAATACGTGAGCGGCCATGCCTATCAGGGCGCAGGCCAGTCCGTAGAGGATGCAGTAGACGCCTGCGAACGTACCGGCGACCTGAGCCACTTTGGCGGTCTTGACGGTGAACACACGTTGCCAGATGTCCTGGCCGATCAGGATCCCGAAGAAGTAGATCATGAAGTAGGTGATGATGGTGTCCCAGCCAATCGTGGTGAAGCTGAAGGCGGTTGCCGGCAGTTTCAACACCAACTCATCCCAGCCGCCGACGCGGTACAGGCAGATTGGCAACAGGATGAACATCAGACCCACGGTCTTGATCACGAACTGGACGATGTCGGTCAGGGTCAGGGACCACATGCCGCCGATCGCGGAGTAAATCACCACCACACCGCCGCCGACCAATACCGAGACCCAGAACGGCAGGTCAAACAGCACTTGCAGTACGGTGCCGATGGCCAGGATTGAGGTCACGCCGATCATCAGCGCATACGCCAGCATGATTGCCGCGCTCGCGGAACGGGCCATCGGGTTATAGCGTTTTTCCAGCACTTGGGTAACGGTGTAGATCTTCAGTTTCAGCAGCGGTTTGGCGAGGAACAGGTTCAGCGCCACGATCCCGCAACCGAGGGCCGCGCAGAGCCAGAACCCGGAGATGCCATGAACGTAGCCAAGGCGTACGGTGCCGACAGTGGACGCGCCGCCCAGAACGGTGGCAGCCATGGTGCCCATGTACAGGCTCGGACCGAGGTTACGACCGGCGACCAAAAAGTCTTCGTTGGTCTTGGCCTTGCGCATGCCGTAGTAGCCGAGTATCAGCATCGCGGCGGCGTAGATGAGTACGACGAATAAATCCAAAGCCATGACGGCGTGTCTCCGATTGTTTTTTTTATGGTGATGCTGAAATCAATCCCTGTGAAAACACCAATCCCTGTGGGAGCGTGCGATGCGTCGTCCCGACTTGCCCGCGATGGGTACGCCGCGGTCTATCAGGCAGACCGCGTCATCGTTCATCGCGGGCAAGCCCGTTCCCACAGGTAATGCGTTGACCACAGGTAATGCGTTGAATCAGGCGGTTAGTCGCAACGCCGGTTTAGAGCGAATCCATCTTCAGCGGTGGACCACGCCTGGCAGTACGCAGAGCATTTCGTACAGCAGGTTGGCGGCCAGCAGCGAGGTGTTGCCGGTGGTGTCATAAGCGGGCGAGACTTCTACCAGATCGCAACCGACCAGGTCGAGGCCTTGGCAGCCGCGAACGATTTCAATCGCTTGAATGGTCGTCAGACCGCCGATTTCCGGGGTGCCGGTGCCAGGCGCCCAGGCCGGGTCGATGCCGTCGATGTCGAAACTCAGGTACACCGGACCGCCACCGACTTTCTCGCGAACTTCGGCCATCAACGGGGCCAGGGACTTGTGCCAGCATTCCTCGGCCTGAACCACACGGAAGCCCTGATTGCGGCTCCAGTTGAAGTCGTCAGCGGTGTAACCCTGAGCGCGCAGGCCGATTTGCACCACGCGGTCGCAATCCAGCAGGCCTTCTTCGACGGCACGGCGGAAAGTGGTGCCGTGGGCGATTTTCTCGCCGAACATGTGATCGTTCACATCAGCGTGCGCGTCGATGTGCACCAGGCCGATCTTGCCGTGCTTTTTATGAATGGCGCGCAGGATCGGCAGGGTGATGGTGTGGTCACCACCCAGGGTCAGGGGGATCACATCGTGTTCGAGGATTTTGTGGTAGGACTCTTCGATGATCCGTACCGCGTCCAGCAGGTTGAACGTGTTGATCGCGATGTCGCCGATGTCAGCCACCGACAGCGAATCGAACGGAGCCGCGCCGGTCGCCATGTTGTACGGGCGGATCATCACCGATTCAGCGCGGATTTCGCGAGGTCCGAAACGGGTGCCGGGGCGCAGCGAAGTGCCGATGTCCAATGGCACGCCAATGAAGGCAGCGTCCAGGCCGGCAGCGGTATCTAAATGGGGGAGTCGCATCATGGTGGCGATGCCGCCGAAGCGCGGCATTTCATTGCCGCCCAGTGGTTGGTGAAGAATTTTGTCCACGGGTAGGGCCTCATCGTCGTTGTTTTATTTATGTCGGTGGCACAGGTCATGACAGACACAGGCACCGTTGGGAAACGATTCTGCGAAATGTAGTGGCCGGGAAGAATCGCTACGGACAAATACTTAGTTCAGATTTTTCTAAACTAATGGCGAAGGCGGAGATAGACTCGTCAGCTGCTACTGGTTCTATGTCTGATTGTGTTTTTGCTGGAGTGCCCCATGGCCAACGCTTTACCCGACCTGAAACTATTGCGCATCTTCGTCAGCGTGGTCCGTCATCAAGGGTTCGCCAACGCCCAGCAAGAACTCAACCTCTCGACGTCGGCCATCAGCACCTACATGAGCCAGCTCGAAGCGGCCCTCGGCCTGGTGCTCTGCCATCGTGGTCGTGGTGGGTTCAGCCTGACCAGCAAGGGCGAACTGTTTCATCAGGAAACCCTGCGTCTGTTGGGCGAGCTCGAAGGTTTCGAGCAATACGCCGCAGCGCTCAAGGGTGAACTGCGCGGCACGCTGAACCTTGGCGTGATCGACTCAACGGTCAGCGACAAGGCCTTGCCCTTCGCCGAGGCCATCGGCGCCTACAGCCAGGAACACCCGGCCGTGCATTTGCATTTGTCGGTCATGAGCCCGTACGAACTGCAACTCGGTGTGCAGGACAATCGCCTGGACCTGGCCATCGGTGCGTTCTCCACGCGCATGAGCGGCCTGGTCTACATGCCGCTCTACCGCGAGCAGCACTGGCTGTATTGCAGCAGCCGGCATCCGCTGTTCACCGAGCGGCGTATCCCCGAGCAAGTCATCACCCAGCAACGGATGGTGGGTCGGGGTTACTGGAGCCAGGCCGAACTGGCACGTCACGGTTTCAAGCACAGCGCGGCCACAGTGGAAAGTATGGAGGCGCAGCTGATTCTAGTGCTGTCCGGTGCCTACATCGGTTACCTGCCGGAGCACTACGC
>NZ_JBFUKU010000403.1:0-3844 GCF_056400685.1 Pseudomonas sp. P5_A12
GGCGATTGGTGCTGCGATTGGTGTCGCGGATATCACCTACACCGCACAGAGGATCAACTTCGATACGGCGCTGGCCGTGCCGACTTTCCTCGGCGCCATGGCTGCCTATTTGCTGCTGACCCTGCCCGCCGGTTGGTTCTTTCGCTACCTGGAGCAAAAAATGGCGGTGATCCGATGAGCTTCAATAATGTGCTGTACGAACCACCGGGGCCGATTGCCAGAAGGCGTAACCGAATTATCTCAGCGCTTGGCGCGATACTTCTGGTCGCTGGCCTGATGGCGGTGGGGCTGAGGCTGGACGAGAGTGGTCAGTTTGACGCTAAACGTTGGGAGATTTTCCTCCACCCGGGGACGCTGCGCTTCTTGTTCGATGGGCTGGTGGCAACCTTGGTGGCCGCCGTGATCAGCATGATATTGGCCTTCAGCCTCGCGGTGCCATTGGCAATTGCGCGGTTATCCGACAGGTTCTGGTTACGCACGCTGGCAGGCGCCTATATCGGTTGTTTTCGTGCCGTACCGTTACTATTGCTGATCCTGTTTACCGTCATCCTTTTACCTTCCATGGGGCTGAATTGGTCGGCCTTGGGGTATCTGGTGTTCGGCATGGTCTTGCACCACAGTGCAATGACCGCGGAAATCGTGCGCACCGGAATTCTTTCTTTGGGCCGAGGGCAGCGGGAAGCCGCACTGTCTATCGGCATGCGAGAGCACCAGGCGATGCTATGGATTGTGTTGCCACAGGCGCTGAAACTCATGTTGCCAGCCTTGGTCAGTGCGGTGCTGGCGATTGTTCAGGATACGTCACTGGGCTACATCATTCCCTACGAGGAGCTGTTGCGCCGTTCACAGCAGATTTCCAGCTTCGCGCCGCAAACACTGCTTCAATCCGCGTTTATCGTGACGGTCATTTATGGTTTTGTCAGCGCCTTGCTGTTAGCACTGAGGCGCTGGATCGAACGGCGGCAGGCCTATACCTCTCGAGATGTGAGTGGGAGCGATGGCGCTACCGGCTCGGTGGTTTTCACAGAAACGCTTGGAGGTGTTCCGGGTGTAACACCTGCGCTGGGTCATGTGTCGGCCAAAGTGTCCACTCGTGGTAAATAGTTTCATGCTGTTGTACAGATGGATCGAGCCTGCCTTTGGACCACCCCAACCCGAATGACCGGGTCGGGGTGGTCCATTCAAGGCCTCACTTCACATCAAACCGATCCAGGTTCATCACCTTGGTCCATGCCGCCACGAAGTCCTTAACAAACTTCTCCTTCGCGTCACTGCTGGCATAAACCTCAGCCAGCGCCCGTAACTGCGCATTCGAACCAAAGACCAGATCCACACGGGTCCCGGTCCACTTCACTGCGCCGGTTTTGCGATCACGGCCTTCAAACTCATCCGCCGCCTCGGAGGTGGGTTTCCATTCCACGCCCATGTCGAGCAGGTTGGTGAAGAAGTCGTTGGTCAGCGCTTCCGGTTGTTGGGTGAAGACGCCATGTCGGGTTTGTCCGACGTTGGTGTTGAGCACGCGCAGACCACCAATCAGCGCGGTCATTTCTGGCGCGGTGAGCGTCAGCAGTTGCGCCTTGTCGATCAACAGCTGCTCGGCCGGTACGMGGTAGCGGGTTTTCAGGTAGTTGCGGAAGCCATCGGCAATCGGTTCGAGGAAGCCGAAGGAATCCACGTCGGTTTGTTCTTGCGACGCGTCCGCCCGCCCTGGGGTGAACGACACTGAGACGCTTTGGCCGGCATTTTTTGCCGCTTGTTCGACACCCGCATTACCGGCCAGCACGATCAGGTCGGCGAGCGAGATTTTCTTGCCGCCGGTGTTGAACTCGCTCTGGATGCTTTCGAGTTTCGCCAGCACGTTTGCCAGTTGCTCAGGCTGGTTGGCTTGCCAGAATTTCTGCGGGGCCAGACGCAGGCGTCCGCCGTTGGCGCCGCCGCGTTTGTCGGAGCCACGGAAGGTGGAAGCGGCTGCCCACGCCGTCGATACCAGCTGCGAGACCGACAGGCCGGAGGCGAGGATTTTGCCTTTGAGTGCAGCAACGTCGCTGTCGTTGACCAGGGGATGATCGACCGCCGGGATGGGGTCTTGCCAGAGCAGCACTTCGTTCGGCAATTCCGGGCCGAGGTAGCGGGAGAGGGGGCCCATGTCGCGGTGGATCAGCTTGAACCAGGCGCGGGCGAAGGCGTCGGCCAGTTGATCGGGATTGGCCAGGAAGCGTCGCGAAATCGGCTCATAGATCGGGTCGAAACGCAGGGCCAGGTCCGAGGTCAGCATGGTCGGATTACGCCGTTTGGACGGGTCGTGTGCGTCCGGAATGGTGCCGGCACCGGCGCCGTTTTTTGCCACCCACTGATGCGCACCGGCTGGGCTTTTGCTCAGTTCCCAATCGAAACCGAACAGGTTTTCCAGGTAGTTGTTGCTCCATTTTGTCGGCGTGGTGGTCCAGGTCACTTCCAGGCCGCTGGTGATGGTGTCCGCGCCTTTGCCGGTACCAAAGCTGTTCTTCCAGCCAAAGCCTTGCTGTTCAAGACCGGCAGCTTCCGGCTCGGCGCCGACATTGTCGGCAGGTCCGGCGCCGTGGGTTTTACCGAAGGCGTGGCCGCCAGCGATCAGGGCCACGGTTTCTTCATCGTTCATTGCCATGCGGCCGAAAGTTTCGCGGATGTCCTTGGCTGAAGCCACAGGATCAGGATTGCCTTCAGGGCCTTCGGGGTTGACGTAGATGAGGCCCATTTGCACGGCGGCGAGTGGGTTTTCCAGATTGCGGCCCTGCTCGGTGCGGCTTTCCTCGTTTTCTCCGGGCTCAGCAACAAGAGGACCTTCGCCGGGCTCTTGCATGGGCTGGTTTTCTTTGCCGTAGCGAGTGTCGCCACCCAGCCATTTGTTTTCGGAGCCCCAGTACACATCTTCGTCAGGCTCCCAAACGTCCGGACGACCACCGGAAAAACCAAACGTCTTGAAGCCCATCGACTCCAGCGCCACGTTGCCGGTGAGCACGATCAGGTCAGCCCAGGAAATGTTGCGGCCGTATTTTTGCTTGATCGGCCAGAGCAGCCGACGCGCCTTGTCGAGGCTGACGTTGTCCGGCCAACTGTTAAGCGGTGCGAAGCGTTGCTGGCCCGAGCCAGCACCACCCCGACCGTCACCGGTGCGATAGGTGCCCGCAGCGTGCCAGGCCATGCGAATGAACAGCGGCCCATAGTGACCAAAGTCCGCTGGCCACCAGTCTTGCGAATCGGTCATCAGCGCCGTGAGGTCTCGCTTGACCGCTGCAAAGTCCAGTTTTTTGTACGCTTCGGTGTAGTTGAAACCCTCATCCAGGGGATCGGACAGGGACGAGTGCTGGTGCAGGATTTTCAGGTTCAGTTGGTTCGGCCACCAATCGCGGTTCGTCGTGCCACCGCCAGCGGCGTGGTTAAACGGGCATTTCGATTCATTTGCCATGTGCGAGCTACCTTTGGTCGTGTTCATCCGGGCTATTCGGCCCTTTGTGGGTTCYGGAATAGCGACGAGCGAAAGCAATGACACAGGCTGCTGGGCCAGCAGTTCGATTCACTGATTATTTTGATCACACGGAAATCGGTACTGCAGAAAACGAGGTGCAATCACGGTGGCCCACGGCAGGCTTAGTCATGTTTCTGACTCATTCCTGTCTCCTTATCAGCTCAAAACCGGCTGACTGACGCCAGCGCTGGGATAATGTTAGACGCCTATCCGCAAGTCAGCTAATAGGTGGAGTATTCGGGGCTCATAGGCAAAAGCTTTTGCGGGAACCCTTGAGATTGCCCCGCCGGGGGCCACGACTTCGGAACCCCTGCCGCCCAGGCGAATCAATCTGAAAGG
>NZ_JBFUKU010000404.1:0-3840 GCF_056400685.1 Pseudomonas sp. P5_A12
TCCGCCACCTGCATGCCCAACGGCAGCGGCCCGCTGTCGACGCGGCCGGTGTAGCTGGCCAATCCCGCCAGCGCCAAGTAGTTGATGTCGTGACCAGCGCGATCCTTGTAGGGACCGGTCTGGCCGTAACCGGTAATCGACACATAGATCAGCTTCGGATTGATCGCCTTCAAGGCTTCATACCCAAGCCCCAGGCGCTCCATCACACCGGGACGAAATTGCTCCAGCACGATGTCATAGTCGGCCAGCAGCTGCTTGATCACCTCCAGCACCTCGGGCTGTTTGAGGTCCAGCGCCAGGCTGCGCTTGTTGCGATTGAGGTAGRCGTGGCTGGCCGACACCCCCTGAYCGTGCGGGGGCAGTACCCGCAGCAAATCCATGCGGGTCGGCGACTCGATGCGCAACACCTCGGCGCCCATGTCCGCCAGCAACAACGAGGCAAACGGCCCCGGCAACAGTGTCGAGAAATCCAGAACCTTGAGTGATACCAGTGGCCCGAGCATGAGCGATCTCCGTGAACGATGCTTCCAGCCTAGGCAGCCGATGGCATGGCGGCAATCACCTGAAGTGTCAGCAAAGGTGACCGTTACGCTCAAATCCCGAGCAAAAAAAACCCGCCGAAGCGGGTTTTTCAGTACAGCGAGGCTTACTTGACGTTGGATGGGGTTGGGCCTTCGGCCACGCCCAGGTCGTCTTCCACGCGTTCGTCGGAGATACCGCGACCGCCAGAAGCCAGTTCCGCGTGCAGCACGTCGGTGTCCAGCTCCTTGACCCACTTGGCCACAACCAGGGTAGCAACCGCGTTACCCACCAGGTTGGTCAGGGCGCGGGCTTCGGACATGAAGCGGTCGATACCGAGGATCAGCGCCAGGCCGGCAACCGGCAGGTGGCCGACGGCGGACAAGGTGGCGGCCAACACGATGAAACCACTACCGGTCACGCCGGCTGCGCCTTTGGAGGACAGCAGCAACACCACCAACAGGGTGATCTGGTGGGTGATGTCCATGTGGGTGTCGGTCGCCTGAGCGATGAACACGGCCGCCATGGTCAGGTAGATCGCGGTACCGTCGAGGTTGAACGAGTAACCGGTCGGGATCACCAGACCCACAACGGATTTCTGCGCGCCCAGACGCTCCATCTTGATCAGCATGCGCGGCAGCACCGATTCCGAAGAAGAAGTACCCAGCACGATCAGCAGCTCTTCACGGATGTAGCGAATGACTTTCAGCACGCTGAAACCGTGAGCGCGAGCGATACCACCCAACACCACCAGAATGAACAGCAGGCAAGTGATGTAGAAGCAGGCCATCAACTGCCCCAGTTGCACCAGCGAGCCAACACCGTAGGCGCCGATGGTGAACGCCATCGCACCGAAAGCACCCAGTGGCGCGAGCTTCATGATCATGTTGATGATGTTGAACATCACGTGGGCGAAGCGATCGATGAAGTCCAGGATCGGTCGGCCGTAAGCACCCAGGCGATGCAGGGCGAAACCGAAGATCACCGAGAACATCAGCACTTGCAGGATATCACCGGTGGCGAACGCGCCGAAGATGGTGTTCGGGATGACGTTCAGCAGGAAGCCCACCACGCTTTGATCAGCGCCGGCCGCCACATACTGCGCGACTTTGGAGGCATCCAGCGTGGTCACGTCGATGTGCATGCCGGCACCCGGCTGGACGATGTTGACCACCACCAGACCGACCAGCAGTGCGATGGTCGAAACGATTTCGAAGTACAGCAGCGCGTAACCGCCGGTCTTGCCGACCGACTTCATGTCCTGCATGCCCGCGATACCGCTGACCACGGTGCAGAAGATGATCGGCGCGATGATCATTTTGATCAGTTTGATGAACCCGTCACCCAACGGCTTGAGGGCCACACCAGTCTGCGGATAAAAGTGACCGATTAAAATGCCGATAATGATGGCAACGATCACCTGGAAATACAGGGATTTGTACAGTGGCTGACGAGTCGTCATTGCAAAGTTCCTCAAGAGTGGCCGGTGACAACATCCATCTGCTGCCCAAGACACTTCAATTGCGAACCCTCCTGCTTCTGGAGGGATTTGTTTTGTCGAGCTGCGCGACGGCAGGTCTCTGCTGGTTGTATCGCAAGGCTCGTGCCACCTTCGTCAAAATGCCAACAAGCCTTTTGGCATCAGGGGTTACAGGTTTTTATTCGTCACCGAGTGGTTACAACAATGTGGCGGATTTCCGCCCATCGACCAGACCTCGTCCTGCAATTTGGCGGATATCCGCCTTGTCCATCGCCAGGCAGCGCGGCTACCATCCGCCGTTCAATGGACGGACCTGCCTGCTTATGCGCGAACGCACCATCGCCAGTCATTTCGCCCGCGCCGCCCTCGGTGGCGCGCGCCGGCTGGGTGTCGATACTTCAGACCTGTTGCAGCAACTGGGTATCAGCCCCGAATTGCTTGACGAGCCACGTGCGCGAATTGCGCCTGAGCAGTTCACCCGATTGATCCAGGGTCTGTGGTTGGCAATGGACGACGAATACCTGGGATTCGGGCCGGTGCCGAGTAAAACCGGGAGCTTCGCCATGATGTGCCACGCGGTGATCCACTGCCGCAATCTGGAAAAAGCACTGCATCGCGGCTTATTGTTTTATAGCTTATTCCCCGAAGGTCCGCGCCTGACCCTGACGCACGAAGGCGAAATGGTCCGCCTGAGCCTCGATGATTCGAAGTTTCAGGACCCGGACCATTTCCTCACCGAAAGCCAGCTGATGGTGTGGCACCGCTTCGGCAGTTGGTTGATCGGCCAGCGCATAAGGCTGGAACAGGCGACGTTCAGTTACCCAAGACCCGAGCACGGCGCGGAATACGAATTGATGTTCCCCTGTCCAATGCAATTTGGCGCGGCGCAGAGCAGCCTGCTGTTTCACAGCCGTTACATGAACATGCCGCTGTTGCAGGACGAACGCACCCTCAAACATTTCCTCGAACACTCCCCCGCAGACCTGCTGTCGCGCCCGGATGACGGCGACAGCCTGAGCAGCCGGCTGCGCCGCTTGCTCAGCCGCGACAATGCATGCTGGCCGGACCTCGAAACCGTGGCCGCACAGATGCACATCAGCCCGCAGACTTTGCGTCGGCATTTGCGTGAGGAAGGGACGAGTTTTCAGGAATTGAAGGATCAGCTGCGCCGGGATATCGCGATTTATCACCTGGGGCGGGCGGATTTGTCGTTGCAGCAGATTGCCGAACAGTTGGGGTTTTCCGAGCCTTCGGCTTTTCATCGGGCGTTCAAGAAGTGGACGGGGTTGACGCCTGGCGCCTACCGCGCGCAAGAGAACTGATTGATCGTTCCCACGCTCCGCGTGGAAATGCAGCCCGGGACGCTCCGCGTCCCTGCCAAAGCGGACGCAGAGCGTCCATTGAGGCATTYCCACGCGGAGCGTGGGAACGATCATGACGAGGTCTTGCGGACTGAACGCTTACGGCGGATCAAGCCTATCCAGCATCCGATTCACCGCCAGTTCCCCCAGCATGACAAGCTGCTGGATCCCCAGCACGGTATTGCGGTGCGTACCCTCCACCTGCCCTGCGAAATCACTCAGCATCACACTCGCCGATGCCATGGTTTCACAAGCGCTGACCAGCAAGGTTTCATCATTGGTGTCGGACCCGACGAAGTAGATCGTGCTGGGTTTACGCGRTGTGTCTTTGGGAATCACCGGTTTGAGGTAGTAATCGAGGGCGCGATCGGCGGCTTCGTTGAGCTTTTTGGAATCGGGGGTTTCGTAGGGGGAAACGTCGTCGGTTTCTGGCGGGTTGGGTGTGATCTTGAACATGTGAAGCTCCGTGGTTGGTTGAGC
>NZ_JBFUKU010000405.1:0-3823 GCF_056400685.1 Pseudomonas sp. P5_A12
GCATCACGCATGCCATCGCAGGTAGGGGTGCCGGGGCTGGTCTGGTCTTCATTCATTTGCAGTTCCTCAAGGTCGAGTGGTTGCTTTCAACTCTAAGCGTGCCRATGCCCTCTGTATTGACTCTACGGGGCGCGAAGATGACATCTCGGGACACGTCTAACGAATGGGTAAATTCTCAATGAAAGGTCTTGTTCGAAGTGCCAGCCTTACCAATTACGCAGAAATTGCCCGCTCGTTAAACATCGATCCCATGCAGCAATTGCGTCTGGTCGGTCTTGATCCGCGCTGTTTGCTGCAGCCGGATCTGAAAATCTCCATCGAAGCCGTGGCACGGTTGCTGGACAGTTCGGCGCGGGCAGCTGGCGCGGAGGATTTCGGCCTGCGCATGGCAGAAAGCCGCAAAGTCTCCAACCTCGGGCCCCTGGCACTGTTATGGCGCGAACCTACCCTGCGTGCAGCCTTGAAGGCGCTCCAGGAGTTTCTTTATCTGCACAATCAGGGTTTGGTCCTGGATATCGAGGAAAACGGCGACGTGGCGGTGTTACGGCTTGAGCTGGTCACGGTCAGCCACTTGTTTGTACGCCAGTCGGTGGAGCTGGCGGTCGCGGTGACTCACCGAATGCTCAAGGCCTTGCTCGGCAATCACTGGCATCCTTCAGTGGTCTGTTTCCGTCACTGCGATCTGCGGGACGGTAGTCGGCATCAGCGTGTGTTTGGTACGGCGGTACAGTTCAATTGCTTGATGGATGGCATTGTCTGCCGCACCAGCGATCTCGACCGGGCCTTGCCCAGCGCCGATCCAGAAATGGCCCGCTACGTTCATCAGTATCTGAAAAGTATTCACGAAGACTCCAGGACCGCCTTGCTGGAGCAAGTGCATCAGATGATCTGGATGCTGCTGCCTACCGGGCGCTGTTCGGTGGAACAGGTGGCGGCCCACTTGGGACGTGACAGACGGACGCTGCATCGGCAACTGACGCGCGAGGGAGAGACGTTTTCTTCGTTGTTGGATCAGGTCCGCAGGGAATTGGCGACACGTTATCTGGCGAACCCCCATCATCCCTTGAGCGAGATCGCCGGCGTCCTGGGTTTTTCCGAACTCAGCGCTTTTTCTCGTTGGTTCRGTCGGCTCTTCGATTGCAGTCCGTCGTCCTGGAGAACGATGCCGACATTGGCGATCAAATAGCCGCTGGTCAACATATTATTGATCTGTAGACTCACTCCATATAGTTTTGATTCTATGGATCAATTGAGGCTTGGCACATGGCAGTCCCCCTCCAGGAACAAGCATTCACCAAGAACCAGTGCGTCACGGGCTTGCGTGCAGCGGTCGGCATACTCGAAAAATGGTCTGCATCCAGCGATCAGGCCTGTCGCATCCTGCGCATTTCCCGTAGTACCTACACCCGCGCCCGGCAGCGTGATCCCTCTTGGGCCGTGGCGCTGGACGCTGACCAGATGCAGCGCATCAGTTTTGTACTCAACATCCACGCAACGCTGCGTCTGGTCTTTGATAATCCGGAAAACGTCTACGGTTTCCCGTCGATGGTCAATGACAACGAGTTTTTCAATGGGCGTTCACCGCTTGAGATCATGTCCCAGGGCGATATGATTTCTCTGTATGAAACCTTTCGGCGCATTGATGTGCTGCGGGGCGCGCAATGGTGAGGGTGAGCGAACTGGCAGAGTTTGCCGGTGAGCAATTACAGGCCTGCCGACTGGTCAATTCAAAATTTCCACCGATTGCACTGTTTGATGACGTGGCAGACGCGGACCAGTTTGAGGTGCTGTATCAGATACAGGCGCTGACCAATCCCCGACTGCACAATGAAGTGGGTCGTCTTGAGTTGATTGCGCGAGATCAGATCCCGTTCGGAATTCCTGGCTGCTCTTACGCGATCGCGCCTTTTACCCACGTTAACCCGGCGGGCTCGCGGTTCAGCGATGGCAGCTTTGGTGTGTTGTACCTGGCGGACTCCATGGAAACGGCATTGGCGGAAGTGCGGTATCACCAGAGTCTGTATTGGTCGAATGTCCGTAGCCTGAACTATGAGCGCTTTGTTTTCCGTGGGCTCTCTTGTTCTTTTGCGGATGCTGCGATGAAAGATGCTACGTCCATTGCGCTGACTGATCCTGTCTATGCTCCCGACGATTACACGCATTCCCGCCAATTGGGCAGATCGATCAAAGACGTGGGATGTCCCGGTATTCGTTACCACTCGGTGCGTATGCAAGGCAGTTTCTGCTGGGCGCTGCTGACGCCGCGACCGGTTGCATCGATTGTTCAGACGGCTCATTACGAGATGATCTGGAATGGTCAGATCACCAGTGTCAGCAAGATCAGTGAAGCCTGAATGCAATCTGAAACGGGGGCCATATGCATCCATTGCCGACATCGATAGTCACCATCAACTCAATGAAGTTCTCATAAAAAATCCCCGGCGTAACATCCGCTCCATACCAACCAATCAACACCCCGGAGCACACCATCATGAAACGCCAAACCCTCCTCAGCATCGCTTTCTCGGTTTTCGCAGTTAACGCTTTTGCCGCTACYTCTGCTCAACCTGTGGTCGCTGAAGGCGGCTCGGATCGTCTGATTGAAAGCCGTGTGGCTGAAGGGGGGTCGGATCGTCTGATCGAGAATCGCGTGGCCGCTGATGGTTCTGACCGTCTGATCGAGAATCGTGTCGCCGCTGATGGTTCCGATCGGCTGATCGAAAACCGTGTAGCCGCTGATGGTTCCGACCGGCTGATCGAAAACCGTGTAGCCGCTGATGGCTCCGACCGGCTGATGCAAAACCGCGTTGCCGAGGGTGGCTCTGATCGCCTGATCGAAAACCGCGCTGCATGAATGAGTAGCTTCAAAGCAGCCCTCAACAAAGAGCCCGGCCTGATCAGCCGGGCTTTTTCGTGAGTTTTTGTTAGTGCACTCGCCGCACTGGTTGAGCGCATCGATCACTGCACGATGCTGACAACCCGGTTGGCCTCAATGGCATGGGATGGCTTCCATCCAGGTCCTGCGATATACAGTCAGTGGGCGAACGATGCGGCGGCGGTCATTGACCAACGCTTTCGCTATACCACGCCACTCGACGTTGCAAAACCCACAATAAAAATACAGGAGTAGCAAATGTCTGAACTGAACCTGCATCCCAACGCCGCAGCCTCCTTGAAGCAATGGCACGAGATGATCCGCACGGCTGATTTGAGTGCCCTGCCCGACTTGCTGGACCCGCAAGCGGTGTTCCGCTCGCCGATGGCTCACACGCCTTATCCGGGAGCGCCTGTGGTTTCGATGATTCTCAACACCGTTGTAAAAGTGTTTGAGGACTTTGCCTACCACCGCGAACTGACGACGGCAGACGGGCTGAACGTCGTCCTGGAATTCAGCGCCAGCGTGGGCGGGAAACAGTTAAAAGGCATCGACATGATTCGCTTCAATGAACAAGGAAAAATCGTTGAGTTTGAAGTGATGGTCCGTCCCTTGAGCGGTCTGCAAGCCTTGGGTGAGCAAATGGGACAACGCCTTGGCGCTTATCTGGCAGCCAGTAAAGGCTGATTTAGTACGTTGCATTTCCGGGCTTCCCGCCGTTTAGGCGCCCGGAACTCAAGTGCTGCGCGGTGACATCACCGCGCGCAATGATCCATTGCCAACATCGATAGTCACCATCAACTCAATGAAGTTCTCTTAAAAAATCCCCGGCGTAACATCAGCTCCATACCAACCAATAAACACCCCGGAGCACACCATCATGAAACGCCAAACCCTTCTCAGCATCGCTTTCTCGGTTTTCGCAGTTAACGCTTTTGCCGCTACCTC
>NZ_JBFUKU010000406.1:0-3797 GCF_056400685.1 Pseudomonas sp. P5_A12
CTCAACTTCCACTTCCCGTCGAATGCGGACATCAAAGCCACGAAGCGAACCCGCAGTACGCTGTTTTCCTTGGACCCAGAAGCCACTGCCGAAACCCTGGCGGTTTTTTTGGTCGAGACGCTGGCGTCGGTCGATGTGATGGTCCATCAGTTGGTGGATCATCTGGAGGGTGAGTCGCGCTATGCCTTGCTGGGCATTTCCAACAGCATCATGGTGGCGGAGATCACGGCGAACGGGGTGCTGGATAAAGTTGAGCCATCCGTGTAATCGCTGTCCTGTGGTGAGGGAGCAAGCTCCCTCATCAGTTACGCAATTTCTGCGTCAACGCAATTTTTGTAGCAGCAGGCTCCRCAAGCTGCTACAGGTTGCGTACAGCGATCCGCATCAAACGCGTTTATCCAACGCCGCCTCAGCCGCCGCAATTTGCGCCTGGCGCTGAGCAATCACATCGCCCACCGGTGGCCCCTGAAAGCGTCGCGCTTCAAAGCCGAACCAGACAATCGCCGTCAGCACCAGGAAACCGATGGTGATGTACAGCGCCCAATCATTCGGTGGCTGGATGCCGATGATGAAGATGATCACCATCGAGAGGACAGAGAGCAGGGCAAACACGGTGTACCAGAAGCGCCCCATGTTCCACGGTCCCATGGTCGGCCACTTCGCGGTCCCGAAGGTGAACAGGCCGAGCACGATGGGGATGACGAAGGAGAAGAACAGGAAGATCACCGTGCAGGACACGACGATGGTGTAGACCGGCGTTTCGCCGATCGAGATCACCGACGAGCCCCAGACGAACAGAACGGCGAGGGTGGCGCCGGTCCAGATCGCTGCCACAGGGCTGCGAAAGGTTGGTGAGACCGAGGCCAGCGCTTTGGAGCAGGGCAGGCCGCCGTCACGGGAGAAAGCGAAGATCATGCGTGAAACCGAGGTCACGGTCGCCAGCCCGCAGAGAAACTGCGAGATGAAAATCGCTACGTACAACGCGAGCTTCAGGGTTGGGTTGACCTGCGTGTCCATCGCCCAGAAGAACACGGTCCAGCCATGTGACGCGGCTTCGTCCATGTTGGGCAGCATCAGCACAAACGAGCTGAGCATCACCCAGCCGAAGAGCAACGACCAGACCACCGACATGACCATGCCGCGCGGCACGGACATGGCGGCATTGCGCGTCTCTTCCGAGGTGTGCGCAGAGGCGTCATAGCCGGTGATGGTGTAGATCGGCAACAGCAGGCCGAGCATGAAAATCCAGCCGTTCGACACCTGGGGCCAGACGCTGCCACCCGCCTCGCCGGAGTAGTTGCTGAAGGTCCACAACCGGGCGAACTCATAACTGGGTGCCGAGATCAGGCAGACGATGGTCAGCGCCAGCGCCGTGGCGAAAATCAGGTAGCCGGAGAAGTCGGTGAGCTTGGCGGTCAGGCCGATGCCCAAGTGGTTGCACAAGGCCTGAAGTCCCGTCAGCACCGCGAGGAAAATCACCCGGACCGTGGTCGTATCTTCCATGCCCAGCGCCGGGCCAAAGGCACCAAAGAAGAAGTAATAAGTGCCGACGTTGATCGCCCCCAACACGGTGACCAACCCCAACAGGTTGAACCACGCGGTCAGCCAGCCGGTGAAGCGGTTGCCGAGAATTGAGCCCCAGTGATACAGCCCGCCAGCGGTGGGATACGCGGAAGAAATCTGCGCCATGGCCATGGCGAACACCCCGGAGATCAGGCAGCCGATTGGCCAACCGATGCCGATGGAGGCGCCGCCTGCGCCGGAGGTGCCCTGGGCAAGGGAGTTGATGCCCCCAGAGAGGATGCAGATGATTGAAAAGGAAATCGCAAAGTTGGAGAAAACGCCCATTCGTCGCGACAGCTGCTGGGCGTAGCCCATGCTGTGCAGCGCCTTGACGTCATCGTCATGCGCCGCGTCGGCGCCGGGCTGGCTTGCTGGATTCATGTTGTGTGTGCCCCATCAGGTTTTGATACGCATCCATCCGGAAGGCCGGACGGGCTGGCTTTCAACCCCTTGTCGTACTGCTCCTGTCTCCAACCGCTACAACCTGCCCGTGCGCTGAGCACTGACAGTCAATTGCTCTACAGGCGGCCGTGAAACGCCGCGTCGAAAATCTCTGCCGCACCGGCCTTTGTCAGTGGCAGCGGATTACCGCCGGCAGAGGGGTCGACAACGGCCATGTCCGCGATCAGGTCGGCCTGTTGGTCATCCACCCCCAGTTGCACCAGCGTGTGCGGCACGCCGATGTCTTTGCGCAGTTTGAGGATGAAGGCGAGGAAACTGTCGAAGCCGGGGGAGGGCAGGCGCAAATACGCAGCCAGGCGCGTGATGCGTTCCTCGATGGCCGGGCGATTGAATTTCAGGACGTAGGGCATGAAAGTCGCGTTGGTCATGCCGTGATGGGTGTCGTACAGCGCGCCCACCGGATGCGAAAGGGCATGCATCCCGCCGAGTCCTTTTTGGAATGCGGTGGCGCCCATCGCCGCCGCCGCGAGCATGTGCGCGCGCGCATCAAGGTCGGACGGCGTGTGCACGGCGCGCACCAGTGCGTTGGCCACCAGGCGTATGCCTTCCACGGCGATGCCGTCGGCCAGTGGGTGGAAACCGGGGGCGCAGTAGGCTTCCAGGCAATGGGCCAAGGCGTCCATGCCGGTGCCAGCGGTGACTTTGGCCGGCATGCCGACGCTCAGGGCCGGGTCGCTGATCACCACACGCGGCATCATTTTCGGGTGGAAGATGATGCGTTTGGTGTGGGTGGCCTCGTCGATGATCACCGCTGCACGGCCCACTTCCGACCCCGTGCCCGCTGTGGTCGGCACGGCAATGACCGGGGCGATCCGGCTTTCATCGGCACGGGTCCAGTAGTCGCCGATGTCTTCGAAATCCCAGACCGGACGCGTCTGACCGCTCATGAAGGCGATGAGCTTGCCCATGTCCAGGCCGCTGCCGCCACCGAAAGCAATCACGCCATCGTGGTTGCCCGCACGCCAGGCGTCGAGGCCGCCGGCAAGGTTGGCTTCGACCGGGTTGGGCTTGAGGTCGCAAAACAATTCGACGCCCAGGCCGGCAGCGCGTAGGGCTTCCAGGGTGGCGATGGTCATCGGCGCACGCGCCAGGCCACTGTCAGTGACCAGCAGCGGACGCTCGATGCCCTGGCTGCGGCAGGTGTCGGCGAGTTCGGCGATGCGGCCGACACCAAAGCGGATGCTTGTAGGGTAATTCCAGTTCGCGGTCAGGCTCATGGCTCAGATCTCGTGGCGCAAATGGAAGGATTTGGCGCGGGTCAGGTGTTCATAACCGAGGCGCGACAGGGTGACGCCGCGCCCGCTGTTTTTTACCCCGGTCCAGGCCAGGGCCGGGTCGAGGTAGTCGCAGCGGTTCATGAATACAGTACCGGTGTCGATGTCATTGCCCAGGCGTTCGGCGGCGGCCAGGTCCTGGGTCCAGATGGAGGCGCTGAGCCCGAACTCGCTGTCATTCATCAAGGCGAGGGCTACGTCGTCGTCTTCCACCGGCATGATGCCGACCACGGGGCCAAAGCTTTCCTCGCGCATGACTGACATTTGATGAGTGACGTCGACCAGCACTTGCGGCGCGAGGTAGGCGCTGCCCGCTACATCAGCGGGAAATGCCTGGGGTTCAATCAGTGCCGTTGCACCTTGGGCCAGCGCTGCGGCGATCTGACCACGTACGAAATCAGCGGCAGCCGGGGTGACCATGGGGCCGAGCGTGGTGGCTTCGTCCAGTGGATTGCCGAGCACGTATTGACGGGTCAGGGCAGCGAAACGCTCGATGAA
>NZ_JBFUKU010000407.1:0-3779 GCF_056400685.1 Pseudomonas sp. P5_A12
TTCTTCCAGGGTGGCCGACAGGGCGCCCTGAATGTCTTTGAGCTTCTTCCAGGGTGGCCGACAGGGCGCCCTGAATGTCTTTGAGCGAAGAATTGGTGATCTGGATGTCGAGCACGGCCATGAAGGCGCCGAGCATCACGCTCATGACCGCGATCCAGTCCCGCCGGGTCGGTTCGCCGACCGGGCGGATCAGCTGATCACCGGCCATCGTCAGGGGCGTCTTTGATGTTCACTTTGGCGGTGACTGACATGCCCGGGCGGATCTTGCCTTGCAGCGGGTTGTCCGCGGCGAAAGTCAGTTTGACCGGAATCCGTTGTACAACTTTGGTGAAGTTGCCCGTGGCATTGTCCGGTGGCAACAGGCTGAACTGCGCGCCCGAAGCGGCGAACAGGCTGTCGACCCGCGCTTTGATCGGCGTGTCGCTGTAGGCGTCGAAGGTCAGCTCGGCGCTCTGGCCGGGCTGCATGTGGCCGATCTGGGTTTCTTTGAAGTTGGCCTGAATCCAGATGTCCTGATCCGGGACGATCGACAGCAAATAGGCGCCGGCTTGCACCACCTGGCCTTCGCGGGCGGCACGCTGGCCAATCAGGCCGCTGATGGGGGCGTGGATTTCGCTGCGGGTCAGGTTCCGTTCGGATTGCGCCAGGTCGGCCTTGGCATTGGCGATCTGCGCGTCAAGACGCTTGATCTCGGCGTTCAGGGCATTGACCTGCTGGCGCTGGCCCTGAGCGTCGGCCTGGGCCTTGGCGACTTGCGAGCGGGCGATGTGGTTGTCGGCGGACAGGGTGGTCACCCGTTCTTCCGAGATGTAGCCGGGTTTGCGCAGGGTCTGGGCGCGAGTCAAGTCGAGAAGCGATCGGCCGAGACTGGCTTGGCTGGAAGCAACTTGCGCCTCGCTGGCGGCGATCAGGCTGGATTGCTGGGTGAGTTTGCTTTGCGCTTGCAGGCGTTCGGCCTCGCGGGTGGCGAGGGTGGCGCTGGCGCGATCGACGGCGAGGTCGAAATCGGCGCCTTCAAGCTTGATCAGCAATTGGCCTTTTTCGACGTGTTGGTTGTCGTGCACCAATACTTGGTCGATGCGTGCACTCAGTTGGCTTGAGACGCGGGTGATCTCGCCCTGGACATAGGCGTTATCGGTGCTTTCATAAAAACGTCCCTTGAGGAACCACTGGGCAAAGAAGCCCCCGGCAATCAGCAGGATGAGCAGGAGGAAAATAAACAGGCGACGCTTGAGTTGGGCAGGCATGGGGCAGGCTGTAGTCGAGAAATTGTAAGGAAAGATATCAGCAGGTGAATCTGTCATACAGCCGACAAGTGGTAAATGCCACCAAAGGATATTCGGCCATTCACCCGGCTAAACGTGCGTTGTAGGCGCAAACTTGGCTTAAATGCCCTGCTTACTGGAGCCGGGCGGGTGTCGCCTGTTACCATTCGCCCTTTGTTTTATCTTCTTTTCGAGACTTGCCATGACCACCGTCCGCACGCGCATCGCGCCATCGCCTACCGGGGACCCCCACGTAGGTACCGCTTACATCGCTTTGTTCAACTACTGCTTTGCCAAGCAGCATGGCGGTGAGTTCATCCTGCGGATCGAAGACACCGACCAATTGCGCTCGACCCGTGAGTCCGAACAGCAGATTTTCGACGCCCTGCGCTGGTTGGGTATCGACTGGAGCGAAGGCCCGGACGTCGGTGGCCCGCACGGTCCTTACCGTCAGAGTGAGCGCGGCGATATCTACCAGAAGTATTGCCAGCAACTGGTTGAAATGGGCCATGCCTTCCCGTGCTTCTGCACCGCCGAAGAATTGGACCAGATGCGCGCCGAGCAAATGGCTCGCGGCGAAACCCCGCGTTACGACGGCCGTGCGCTGTTGCTGTCCAAGGAAGAAGTCGCCCGTCGCCTGGCCGCTGGCGAACCGCACGTGATCCGCATGAAAGTGCCGAGCGAAGGCGTGTGCGTGGTGCCGGACATGCTGCGTGGCGACGTCGAGATCCCGTGGGATCGCATGGACATGCAAGTGCTGATGAAGACCGACGGTCTGCCGACGTACTTCCTGGCCAACGTGGTTGACGACCACCTGATGGGCATCACCCACGTCCTGCGCGGCGAAGAATGGCTGCCCTCGGCGCCGAAACTGATCCTGCTTTACGAGTACTTCGGCTGGGAGCAACCGGAACTGTGCTACATGCCGCTGCTGCGTAACCCGGACAAGAGCAAGCTGTCCAAACGCAAAAACCCGACCTCGGTGACGTTCTACGAGCGCATGGGCTTCATGCCGGAAGCGATGCTCAACTACCTCGGCCGCATGGGTTGGTCGATGCCGGACGAGCGCGAGAAGTTCTCGTTGCAGGAAATGGTCGATCACTTCGACTTGAGCCGTGTCTCGCTGGGCGGGCCGATTTTCGACGTCGAGAAGCTGTCGTGGCTCAACGGCCAGTGGCTGCGTGACCTGCCGGTGGAAGAATTCGCTTCGCGCCTGCAAACCTGGGCGCTGAACCCTGAATACATGATGAAAATCGCACCACATGTACAAGGTCGCGTTGAAACCTTCAGCCAGGTTGCACCGTTGGCTGGTTTCTTCTTTGCCGGTGGCGTGAACCCGGACGCCAAGCTGTTTGAATCGAAGAAGCTTTCGGGCGATCAGGTTCGTCAGTTGATGCAGCTGATCTTGTGGAAACTCGAAAGCCTGCGTCAGTGGGAGAAGGACAGCATCACCGCGACGATTCAGGCAGTGGTCGAATCCCTGGAGTTGAAGCTGCGTGACGCCATGCCGCTGATGTTCGCTGCGATTACCGGCCAGGCCAGTTCGGTGTCGGTACTCGATGCGATGGAAATCCTTGGTCCGGACCTGACCCGTTTCCGTCTGCGCCAGGCAATTGACCTGCTGGGCGGCGTGTCGAAGAAGGAAAACAAGGAGTGGGAAAAACTGTTGGGCAACATCGCCTGACAAACCTGCTCTTTGACGTTTGCACGTAATGGACGACGTTCACCTGTAGCAGCTGCCGAAGGCTGCGTTGGGCTGCGAAGCAGCCCCTTGTAGCCGCGACACAAATTGTCTGAACGGATGGGGTGTCTCTATAATGCGAGCTCTACGCACTCGAACGCAGCCTGCGGCAGCTGCTACAGGAACGGATACACCCCCGGATTTACGGGGGAGGGCGGTAAGTGATTGTTATGGCGACAAAAAATTTTGAAAATTGTTAAAAATAAGTTTGACAGCTTTCTGATCCGCCATTAAGATTCGCCCCGTCCTCAGCGATGAGGGGCTATAGCTCAGCTGGGAGAGCGCTTGCATGGCATGCAAGAGGTCGACGGTTCGATCCCGTCTAGCTCCACCAATTTACACTTCAGGGTCTGGCCACACCGGCCTTGAAGCGATCAACACTCAGCGTTGATCTGTTGTATAGAAGGGTTTGCGTCCCCTTCGTCTAGTGGCCTAGGACACCGCCCTTTCACGGCGGTAACAGGGGTTCGAGTCCCCTAGGGGACGCCAGTTTTACAGAAGCGATGTTGCAAGATGTCGCTCCGCCGCGAGGCGAAAAATCCGGGGCTATAGCTCAGCTGGGAGAGCGCTTGCATGGCATGCAAGAGGTCAACGGTTCGATCCCGTTTAGCTCCACCAATTTACAGTTCAAGGTCTGGCCACGCAGGCCTTGAATCGGTCAGATCTCAGCACTGATCAGTTGTATAGAAGGTTTTGCGTCCCCTTCGTCTAGTGGCCTAGGACACCGCCCTTTCACGGCGGTAACAGGGGTTCGAGTCCCCTAGGGGACGCCA
>NZ_JBFUKU010000408.1:0-3771 GCF_056400685.1 Pseudomonas sp. P5_A12
GCGATTGCCCGTGCTCCGCGGCGCCATCAAGCGGTGTTTCTGTTTTTGGTGATGCTGCCGTTCTGGAGCAACTACCTGATCCGTACTTACGCCTGGATCGTCCTGCTAAACCGTGAAGGCCTGATCAACCGGATGCTGCAGCTGTTCGGTTACAGCGGCGAACCCATCAGCCTGCTCTACACCGAAGCCTCGGTGGTACTGGGGCTGGTCTACAACTACATCCCGTTCGTGATCCTGGCGATTTTCTCCTCGTTGTCGCGAATCAACAACGAACTCTGGGACGCCTCGAAAGACCTTGGTGCTTCAGGCTGGATGACCTTTCGCCGGATCATCCTGCCGTTGAGCGTGCCCGGTGTGGCGGCTGGCGCGGTGTTTGTATTCGTCCTGAGCATCGGCAACTTCATCACCGCCGACCTGTTGGGCGGCAAGCAAGTGCAGATGGTCGGCAACCTGATCTACTCGCAATTCCTCACGGCGCGGGACTGGCCGTTCGGCGCGGCGCTGAGTTTCTTCCTGATCGCGATCATGCTGATTCTGTTGTTCGTGCAGGCACTGGTTGCGCGTCGCGCAGAAGGAGGTCGCGCATGAACCAGTCTCGTTCTGTAAGCGGCACCGTACTCAGTACGCACCTGGGGTTGGTGTATGCCTTCCTTTATATACCGATCCTGGTATTGATTCTGCTGTCGTTCAACAAGTCCGGATTACCGACGGCCTGGGGCGGCGTATCGCTGAAGTGGTATGTGGCGCTGGCGCATAACTCGGCGATTTTGTCGGCGGCGCTCAACACCCTGATCGTGGCCCTCTCGGCGACCTTCATTGCCTGTGTGCTAGGGACATTCCTCGCGCTCGGCATCGAGCTGCGCCGCAAGGGCAACGACAAGGGGCAAGTGATCGACACGCTGCTGATGGCGCCCATGATCATTCCCGACATCGTCCTCGCAATTGCGCTGCTGAGTTTCTTCAACCTGCTCAAGGTCGGGCTGGGCTTGCACTCGATCATCATCAGCCACGCCGTGTTCAACATCGCTTTCGTCTGCGCGGTCGTGCGCACGCGCCTCAAACACTTCGACTATTCGATTCTCGAAGCCTCGATCGATCTTGGCGCGAGCTGGTTCACCACCTTCCGCCGGGTACTGTTGCCGGCGATTTTTCCCGGCGTGCTGGCGGGTGGTCTGCTGTCGTTCACCCTGTCGGTGGACGAATTCATCATCGCTTTTTTCAACTCCGGTTCCGGCCAGGCTTCCACCACGTTGCCGATGCAGATCTACGCGATGATCCGCTTTGGCGTCACCCCGGAAATCAATGCTCTGGCGACGCTGGTGATGCTGGTCAGCATCACCGCGCTGCTGGCTTCGCAGCGTCTCAACAAGGCTCCTCGCACCCATGAATAACTCATCTGCGGTACTGATCCTGGACAAGGTCAGCAAGTCTTACGGCAACGGTCTGGCGGTAAACGAGGTGTCGCTGAACATCCGCGAGAACGAGTTCTTTGCGTTGCTCGGGCCGTCCGGCTGCGGCAAGACCACCCTGTTGCGCATGCTTGCCGGTTTCGAGACTCCCAGCGCTGGTTGCATTTACCTGGACGGCAAGGACATCTCGCCGCTGCCGGCGAACAAGCGGCCGTTGAACCTGATGTTCCAGTCCTATGCGCTGTTTCCCAACATGACGGTGCGCAAGAACATTGCGTACGGCCTGGAGATGGAGCGTTTGCCGGAAGCGGAAATTCGCCGCCGGGTCGATGAAGTGTTGCACACCGCGCAGCTCGGTGAATTGGCCGAACGCAAACCGGATCAATTGTCCGGTGGTCAACGTCAGCGCGTCGCTCTGGCGCGGGCGCTGGTCAAGCGCCCGCGGGTGTTGCTGCTCGATGAGCCATTGGGCGCGCTGGACAAGAAGCTCCGGGAAAAAATGCAGCTCGAACTCAAGCGCCTGCAACTCGAAAGCGGGATCACGTTCATCATCGTCACCCACGACCAGGAAGAAGCCCTGGTGATGTCGGACCGCATGGCCGTGCTCGATGGCGGCAAGGTTTGCCAGTGCGGCAGTCCGACTGAACTCTACGAAAACCCCAACAGCCGGTTTGTCGCCAACTTCATTGGCGTCAGCAACCTGTTTGAAGGCGTGCGCTCTGGTGAACACACGGTGCGCGTCAACGGCCAGGAGCTGGCTGTCGAAACCGTTGAACCGTTGATTCCAGGGCAGAAAGTCGCTGTCGTCGTTCGCCCGGAACGCTTGCAGGTGCTGCCTGCGGAGGGGGGCGACTGCGCCAACCAGGTCACCGGCAAAATCGTCGAAATCGCCTATCACGGCCTCGACACCAACGTGCATGTGCAGACGGCGTTCAGCAACAAGGCGCTGATCGTCCGCGTGCCGTCCTCGCAGTTCGAATTTGCTCATTTTGCTATCGGTATGAACATCCGGTTGGGCTGGCAGGCCCGCCATGCCCGCGTATTGACGCGCTGAACAATAAAAAAGACCAGGCAGGAGTACCTCTCGATGAAACAGAAAGTGATCGCCTTTTTTCCGGAAGCCGCTTATGGCCCGGCACTGAACTCCGTCGGTATTGCCCAGGCATGCGAAGCCCTTGGCCACAAAGCGGTATTCCTCACCGACCCGGGCATGAGCGGTGTGTATGCCGGATATGGGTTCGAAGAGCACATGGTCAACATGTCGGCACCGATGCCGGCCGAAGAGATGGCCCGTTACTGGGTCGACTTCATCAACGGCCACATCCCGAATTTCCGCAAGAGCCCGCTGGACCAGATCGACAACTACGTGAAGGAATGCTGGGCCGCCATCGTCGAAACTGCGAAGTGGGCGCAAAAGGATCTGCCGGCGGTGCTGGACAAGGTCAAGCCGGACCTGATCTGCGTCGACAACGTGATCCTGTTTCCTGCGATCAAGCAATACGGCAAGCCGTGGGTGCGGATTATTTCCTGCTCGGAAAACGAGATCGAAGACCCGGAAATCCCGCCGCACCTGTCGGGCATGAGTGTGCACGACAAGGCCGGCCACGCTGCCTTTCGTCAGCGCTTCGAAGAGGTGGTCGGGCCGATTCACGAGGATTTCAACCAGTTCCTCCAGACCCATGGCGAACAGCCGTATCCGCTCGGCACATTTTTTGAGGCCTCGCCGTACATGAACCTGTTGCTGTACCCGGACGCGGTCAAGTTCGAGCGTCGTCATCCGTTGCCGCCCGAGCGTTTCCACTACCTGCAAGGCTGCGTGCGTCACGACACCTCGTATGAGATTCCACAGTTCAAGGCCAACAACGACAAGCCGTTGCTCTATGTCAGTTTCGGCAGCCTCGGTTCCGGCGATGTCGACCTGCTCCAGCGCCTGATAACGGCCGTGGGCAAGCTGCCTTATCGTGCGCTGTTCAACGTCGGTGAGCACATGGACGAGTACCCGAACCTGCCGGACAACGTGCTGATCTCCAACTGGTTCCCGCAGCCATCGGTGATCGCCCAGGTCGACGCGGTGATCCACCACGGCGGCAACAACAGCTTCACCGAGTGCCTGTTTTTCGGTAAGCCGGCGATTGTCATGTCCTACGTCTGGGACGGTCACGACAACGCCATGCGCGCCGAAGAAAGCGGTCACGGTTTCAAGCTCGATCGCTACGAATGGAGCGAAGCGCAACTGGCGGAAAAACTCGCCGCGTGCCTCAACGACGAGGCGATGCGCGAACGCCTGCAAAACACCAGCGCGCAAATGCAATCACGCAAAGGGCCTGCGGATGCGGCCGAAATACTCGACAAGGTACTGAGC
>NZ_JBFUKU010000409.1:0-3767 GCF_056400685.1 Pseudomonas sp. P5_A12
CTCGCAACTCTATCTCGTTCACTCGCAACTCTATCTCGTTCATATGCCTCTCTAGCAAAGCAGCAATTTCATTTTTCACAACCGAAATTGTCTCGGCTGTTGAGTCAGACAAAAAAAATCTAACAACATCATCCGCTGCGTGAAATTCACACATCCAGTCTTCATGAAAATAGGCGCCCAAGAACTGGTAGAGCTGCGAAAACGAATTATCGATCACTTGCATACCCCGTGAATATGATGTAGCCGGACGGCGAGTTGTTAGTTCTCTTCAGTATTAGCTTTACGACGGAAAAAGGGGACAGATTTATTTTTCAATAGAAATTACCCGACAGTTACCCAAGTGGATTGATCCTCGAGACTTGCCTTCAGTAAGTCTTCCCGCCACTCGATGATGGCCCACTTGAGTATGTCTTCGAAAAAACCCCGAACATTTTCCATCTCGTCCCACCCGGCAGGAAATTACGAATACGCTTGAGGGTCATACTTCAGCAACGACTGAAAATCATAACTTTTATCCCGCAATGCTTCTTCTAAGCATTTAACCATCAAAAACTTTTGCCGGTATGGCGGTCTCCATTCAGGGTCCAGACAATATTCAAGTATCAGAACCTCTCTATCAGCGGGATTATTAGGGTCAAATCCCTCTAATTCCTCACCCAAAGTGTGTTCACGATCATATATATCAAAACAACCTAAAAAATATGACGGTGTTGGAACGTAGGGCTTACCACTTCCAGAATAAATCATAGTTCTTCCTATTTACTTGATTGGATACAGTGTAAACGGCACACCGGTTTTTCGATCAAATTTCATTTCTATTCGATTCATTTTTATTAGCTTTGGATTTTCCTTGGATGCTGGATTAGGGATATACCCCTCTCCTGTTCCGGGAAATTTCATCCTTACAATATTAGCGGGAACAAAGGGGACAAAGGGGACGGATTTATTTTTCTACACATACCCATGACATGCGTGCCGTGAATTAAGCAAGGCACTTTCTAAAGCATGTCAAAAACATGCTCCAACCAAGATTTTCCTGAGGGCCACGCATAGGGGTAGTAGTAGGCGCATCCAATTTCTTCAAACAAAAACGTCTGTAACTCCTCTTCGCTCTGGACAGTTCGCAATACCACCTGCAACTCATCCTTCACTTGAGAAATCCGTTCCTGAGATGATTCTGCAACGAACGCCCGGACGACATCATCTTCCGACGCGTGATCAAAGCACCAATCTTCATGGAAATAGCCAGCCACAAACTGGAACAGTGCCGGAAATCTCGTACTCATTACTATTCATACTCTATAAGTACAGGAAAAAAGGGGATGGACTTATTCACCGACGACTCTGCCCGAAAATTGCTTTACCGTTCAGAAACGGCTTCTACCATGAGACAAAGGGGACAGATTTATTTATTTGCAAAATAAACAACAACCAATAAAACCTCACCAATTAACTTTATTCTTAAAGTAGAGATTCGACATTGAGCCAGAAACCCTCTCTACTTTTCCAAGACCCATGTATTCATTGAAGTCTCGTTTTAGCGCATCCTGATCTATGTATTTAGGGTGTAGCAGAGGAACTTCACATGCGTAAATGTATAGTCTCCACACATCAAATCCATCGACACGTTCGCCTGGCCCGTAATCGAAATCAACGCATATTTCCGGAAAATACACCCTACAACCGACACCATGCAGTTCGTAATTTATGCCGTTTAAAATTTCACCTCGCTGCGGAATTTCCATTGCTCGCCACAGCCGAAGAATACATTTATTACCAAACCGATCCTCTAGCAAGTCTGTAGCTTTTTCTACCTGAGCCAGAAAGTCATCAATCAAACATTCTAAATCTTCGTTTTTCATCTCTTGCCCTCACCAATCTATCATGCCCTACATTAACGGCAGACTCTTTAACCTCATCGATACTATTGAAAATACTGTGATGGATTACAATATCTTTAATCAATACGATACTGACTTTAAAATAACGGGACAGATTTATTTACATTTTCTATATTTATCGTTGCTAGGTGAATCTATTTTGTTGTTCAAAAAAAACTTTGTAGGTGAGAATAACCTCTTTCCAATTTTCAAATAGTTGCCCTTCAGATCCGTCTAGTCCTTCAGGAGGAGGCATATACCTAATTATAGAGGAGATCTCTACTGGATAATCGAAGTCTGCGTACAGCTCCCCCACTATTTCAAGTGGATTTTCATACTCATCTTGATGCTCAAATAGAAACGAGAGCAATAAAAAAATCCAAGGCTTTGCAGGTTCTTCCGTTTTGGGTGACGGCTCTTTGTTTACCAGTGATTCAAGTAGGTTGCTTACCAAATATTTTTCTTCAAGTAGCAGTGAGGCCAGCTCAATAGCTTCTTGTGAGGATTCAGTAGTTAAGGCTTCGCATGCGTATTCCGAAACTCCTTTTTCATCTATAAATCCGTGCTCGAACCCATAGAGAAGTTCAGCCCAGTTTAGCCACGGGGTTTTGTTGTGTATGTATTGGCCATCGAGTAATAGTTTTTTCATTAGCATCTACTTAGGCAGCCTGGATGGAGTCTGATTTGGTATTCCAGTTACTTTTCCATCCGGAATAAATCTCTGATGAGTTAACTCTAGCTTTAAATTTACAATCCATTCATAAATACCACTTTTATTATTCACCACCCCTACCAACTGTGTGAGCGTATTATTTGATCCATCACCGCCCTTTAGTGAAAAGACCCTCCCCTGAGCAGGTATCTGATCAACAACGTAGCTAGGGGCTCTGTGCATTGGATCTTCTTTCAGAGCGCTTCCTACTGGTTGAGCAGCATTTATTTCTTGTGCTGCATAGCCCGCGCGTTGTCTCTCAAAAAGAGCCGCATTATGAGCTGAGTTATCCCTGGGCTCTGGGAGTGTTGGCGTTCCCTCATCAACCCTAACGCCAGTCGTATTATCCGGCGCCCCACACCCAGGCGTGTTCGGTAGCGGGCAGTTCCCGCTCAACCCCAACGGATCAACCCACCCCGTCGGATTCGGCGTGTATTGATACGAGTTCAGCCCACCCGCCAACTTGATCGGATCAGGCGTCAGGTACCGGCCAACATCCGGATCATAGTACCGATGCCGGTTGTAGTGCAGACCGCTCTCGGCATCAAAGTACTGCCCTTGAAACCGTAACGGTTGCTCAAGCTGCTCGCCCCCGCCGAAGGCCAGATGCGTGACTTTGCCGTAGGCGTTGTACTTGGCCGACCAGACAATCTCGCCACCAAAATCGGTCAGTTCCTGCGGTGTGCCGAGGTGGTCGAGTTGGTAGTAAAACGGGCAGGCTTTGCGTGGGCCTTTACCGTCGAGCATGGCCAGCGGGCGGAAGCTGCCGGGTTCGTAGATGTAGCTGCGGTAGTGATCGCGGCTGCTTTCGGCGATGAAGTTATCGCCTTGCCAGAAGAACTCGGTGGTGTGGCCGTCGACGGTTTTGGCGATGCGGCGGCCGAAGGCGTCGTAGCGGTAGCTGGCGCTGCGGCCGTCCGGGGTGGTGACGCCGATCAGGCGGTGTTGGAAGTCGTAGCGGTAGTCGGTGACGAGTTTATGACCGGTGCCGCGGCGTTCGCGGATCAGGTTGCCGAAGGCGTCGTAGTCGTAGTGGCGGTCGCCTTGCATTAGCAGGCGATTGCCTTTGACGGTCGCGGCGCCGGGGCGGTCCTGCATCAGCAGGTTGCCGGCGGGGTCGTGGGCGAAGGTTTCCGGTGGATCGTCGCGGGTGTGGCGGACGCGGGTCAGGCGGT
>NZ_JBFUKU010000410.1:0-3748 GCF_056400685.1 Pseudomonas sp. P5_A12
GGTTACGTCGGTCTTGTTCAGGGCGCCGTTCTCGCAGAGGTCGGTCACGACGTGGTCTGTATTGACGTCGATGCCAATAAAGTCGAACGCCTTAAACAAGGCCACATCCCCATTTACGAGCCTGGCCTTGAAACTCTAGTAAAAGAAAATCACGCCGCTGGCCGCTTAAACTTCACCACAGATGCAGCAGCAGGTGTAAAACATGGCGAAGTTCAATTCATCGCGGTGGGCACACCACCAGATGAAGACGGCTCAGCCGACCTTAAGTATGTTCTCATGGTCGCCGAAACCATCGCGCAGCATATGGAAAACAATCTGATCCTGATCGATAAATCTACCGTCCCTGTGGGCACAGCCGACAAGGTTAGTGCTCGTGTTGCTGAAGTCCTCGCCCAACGTGGCCGCGAGGACTTGACCTTTGACGTGGTTTCCAACCCGGAATTCCTCAAGGAAGGCTCAGCCGTCGCAGACTGCATGCGACCCGAACGTATAATTATTGGCACCAATAGTTCGAATAGCGAAGAAGTGATCCGCGAACTGTATGCACCATTCAATCGCAACCATGAAAAGATAATTGTCATGGACGTCCGCAGTGCTGAATTGACCAAATACGCCGCTAACTGCATGCTGGCGACTAAAATCAGCTTTATGAACGAAATGGCCAACTTGGCAGAAATGCTTGGTGCTGATATCGAAATGGTACGCCAAGGCATTGGCTCCGACCCCCGCATCGGCTACCACTTTCTTTATGCTGGCGCGGGATACGGTGGATCCTGCTTCCCCAAAGATGTACAGGCGCTAATACACACCGCCGACAGCATCGACTTCGACGCTAAACTACTCAAAGCAGTGGAACACCGTAATGATGAACAAAAATCCGTCTTGTTCAAGAAAATTTCAAAATACTTCCACGGCAATTTGAAAGGTAAGACCTTCGCATTGTGGGGCCTCAGCTTTAAACCCAATACCGACGATATGCGTGAAGCGCCTAGCCGGATTTTGATGGAAGCACTGTGGAAAGCTGGCGCCAATGTCCAGGCCTATGACCCGGAAGCCATGGAGGAAACCCAGCGTATTTATGGCAGCCGAAACGACCTAAGTCTGTGCGGTACCAAAGAAGCAGCGTTGAAAGGTGCTGATGCACTGGTCATAGTTACTGAATGGCAAGTATTTAAAGCTCCTGACTTTGAGCTTATCAAACAGCAACTCGACACCCCTATAATTTTTGACGGCAGGAACTTGTTTGAGCCTAGCCGTATACAAAAGAAAGGTATTGAGTACCGTTCAATTGGCCGCTAAGCCTTATGCAGCTACATATTGCCGCACAGCATGAGCATTAATGTCTATGACAACTGCAACAAAAAAAATACGAAATTTCATTGTCGGAGGCTCCGCCCTTCGCCGCCATCTAATGCGCGCTGCAGCAGGTAGTCTGRCACTTAGCCTTTCATCCAAAATATTAATGTTGCTTACAAGCATTCTTCTAGCACGCTGGTTAGGGGCGGAGAGCTATGGGTTTTATGTCTCTTCTATGGCGGTACTTACTTTACTAAGCGTTTTTGCCACTTTAGGTTTTCCAACATTAGTGATTAGATTATTTAGCAGCTATCGCGCGCATCAAGAATGGAGCTTGATGCGCGGCTTACTTGAGCGCTCGAACCAACTTATATTAATAGCATCGATAGCATTAGCAGGCTTGGGAGCTGCGATTGTATGGATGATAAGCGATAACTTGGCACCCGCCTACATGCACTCACTTTGGTGGGCGATGGCATTACTTCCAATAATTGCTCTAGGCGCATTGCGCTCGGCATTATTAAGGGGTTTGCATTTTGTAGTTTTAGGTCAAATTTCTGAAAACCTGCTGACGCCTGGTCTATTCGTAGTGTTTATAACCGCCTGGATTGGACTAACGTTGGACTCTTCTCCAGAGTTAACTCCCGAAATTGCAATGGCATCACGATTCACCGCCACTGCCATTAGCTTCTTGGTTGGTGCTTGGCTTTTGATTAGGCGTTTACCTAGAGAAATTCGCAGTTCGGTACCTCGTTATGAAATGGAAAATTGGGCTAGATCAGCGATCCCCCTCCTATTTATAGTGGGGATTGGCATTATTGGCTCTCAGGTCAATATGCTAATGCTTTCTGGAATGCAAAGCGCCGAATCTGCAGGCATCTATCAGGTGACGACACGCGGAGGTGAACTAGTTGCATTTTCACTTGTGGTAGTAAACATGGCAATTCAGCCAACAATTTCAAGACTTTACTCTCTTGGTGAAGTAAAAAATCTTCAGCGGGTACTCACTATCGCTGCTCGCGGGACCTTGGCTCTGGCAGCACCTTTAGCGATAATTCTTGGAATATTTGCGGAACCACTTTTAGGAACCGTATTCGGTCCAGAATTCAAACGCGGGGCGCTTAGTCTGACAATTTTGTGTATAGCACAAGTTATCGCAGCAGCATCCGGATCAGTAGGTCAAATTTTATATATGACAGGTCACGAACGAGACGCTTCAATCGGGGTTTTCGTTGGTTTCGCTGTTAATATAATATCCAGCCTACTTCTCATCCCAATTTGGGACATTGCAGGAGCCGCGACAGCAACAGCATTAAGCATAATATCATGTAATTTGGTGTTGGCGATTCTCGTACGAAAGCGTACAGGACTTAATTCAACAGCATTCTGATGCGATCAAAAAACGAAATGCTCTTTTTAGCTTGCACGAATACTGGGACATAATGGATAACAAATGCTGAATACATATTGGTGGCGCCCTAGCAGTAAAAACTTTAATCTTGGTGACGAAATAACTACATACTTGCTATCAGAGCTTTTCTCTGTAAATCATCAATTGACGACTTTGGATGAAGCAAAGCTAATAAGCACAGGCAGCATACTTCAAAGCATCTGGGGTAACAGATACTTATTTAGAAGCAAGCCCATTGGCGTTGTAGGATCAGGCTTTATATACACAGGGATGAAATTGAGAAAGCTGAAATTCTTAAAAATATACTCGGTCCGTGGCTATTTATCCAGACAACTCATAACAGACAAACACCCAGAAACTATCTTGCTTGGCGATCCAGGACTACTTGTTCCCTTAGCACTTGGCGATTTAAGCGAAACCATAGAAAAGAAATATAAATACGGCATAATCCCACACTTCACAAAATTTGACACTGAAAACCAAGAAGAAAAGTATAGAGAATTAGAGTCGTATCGAATAATTGACTTCCGAACAAATGACTTTAAAAAAATCGCTAGCGAGATGCTTTCTTGCGAAATAATTCTAAGTCAGGCCCTGCACGGCCTAATTCTTTCAGATGCTTTCAAAATCCCTAACATCTGGGTGGATGACGGTGCTCTACACACAGGAGGAAGCTTTAAATTTTATGATTATTTCTCATCAGTAGGCAGACCTTTCAATCTTAAAATTGACCCATCGACACCGTTAAAACAAGACTTATTAGAAAAAAATACATTCTCTATTGAAAACAATATTTTAGAGGACGTACAACAACAAGCGATGCATGCATTTAAAAAATTTTTTTCCGACTTCAATATCAGTCATAAAAACATATAAACATATAAACATATAAACATATAAACATATAAACACCATCACGCTAAACTACGGCCACCCATGAAAAAAATCGCCTATCTTATACTTGCTCACAATGATCCTTCTCATTTAGGGGCCTTAGTTAAATCCATAAGTACCTATGCGGATATTTATGTTCACTTAGAC
>NZ_JBFUKU010000411.1:0-3724 GCF_056400685.1 Pseudomonas sp. P5_A12
GCGGCGTCAAGATCGCCATCTTCGGTAAGCCGGGCTCCTACAGAAAAGCAAAAGGCCCCTTGGCTTGACTGCCAAGGGGCCTTGAGAAGTACTGAATAGACGCGTCAGCTCAAATCATTTGGTCCAGTCGGCAACTCGCTCCGGGTGTTTGGCCACCCAATCTTTCGCAGCGGCTTCCGGCTTGGCGCCATCCTGAATCGCCAACATGACTTCGCCAATTTCGTCTTTCGACGCCCACTGGAAGTTTTTCAGGAACTTGGCGACTTCCGGCGCTTTGGTGGCGAGTTCTTTGCTGCCGATGTTATTGACAGTTTCAGCGGCGCCATAAACGCCTTTCGGATCGTCCAGGAAGCGCAGTTTCCACTTCGCAAACATCCAGTGTGGCACCCAACCGGTCACCGCGATGGATTCGTTTTTCTTCTCGGCACGGGTCAGTTCGGCAATCATGCCGGCGCCGGAACTGGCCTTGAGTTGGTACCCGGTCAGGTCATAGTCCTTGATCGCCTGTTCGGACTTGATCATCACGCCTGAACCGGCGTCGATGCCGACGATGCGGTTTTTGAAACTGTCATCGGTTTTCAGATCGCCGATGGTTTTGGCCTTGACGTACTCCGGCACGATCAAACCGATTTTTGCGTCTTTGAAGTTCGGACCGTAATCGACCACCTGATCCTTATTCTTGGTCCAGTAATCACCGTGTGTCACCGGCAGCCAGGCGGACAACATGGCGTCGAGTTTGCCGGTGGCCACGCCCTGCCACATGATCCCGGTGGCGACGGCTTGCAGCTTCACGTCATAACCCAGTTTCTGTTTGATCACTTCTGCCGCTACGTGAGTCGTTGCGACGCTGTCGGACCAGCCGTCAACGTAACCGATGCTCAAGGTCTTGTTCTCGGCACTGGCCATGGTGGAGCCAATCGCAAGCACCAGAGCGGCACCTGCGCCTAAAAGTCGTCGCATCTTCATCGTTACTTCCCCGAAAGTGCTGCGCTCGACGGATGCCGAGTCGCGTCAACGTATAGTTATGGTGCACAGCGCCCCCATCACGCCCACCGCAAACTCGTTCAAACATCAGCGTGATTTCTATGAGAGCACTGATGCGTCGATAATCAACCTCACGACAACTGCGACCTGCTCTGCCAGCGACCTCAAGGCACCGAGAAACGACATCAGAACGCCATAGTTTCTGAGCAACGCAAACACCCCGGCCAATCCGCCCAGACTTTGCATGTCAAAGTTATGCGGGGCACCTGATCTGCGGCAAATGCAGGTAACATGCGCGGCTTTGCTCCCAGACGCCCCGACCATGCCCGCGACATCACGCTTTCCTTTTTCTGCTTATTTATTCGCCTGCCTGCTGGGGCTATTTGCCTTCGGCGGCTTCTGGTACGGCTTGGGCAAACCGGTGATTTTGCCGGATGTGGCCAGCGCGACGCACAAGCTGCAATGCGCCTCCTACACCCCGTTCGACAAGGATCAATCGCCGTTCGATCAGCCGTTCAAATTGCGTCCGGAGCGTATGGACGCCGACCTCGCGCTGTTGGCCAAAAGCTTCGAATGCATCCGCACGTATTCCATGACCGGTCTGGAGGCCATCCCTGATCTGGCACGCAAGCACGGTCTGAAACTGATGATCGGCGCCTGGGTCAACAGCAATCCGGTCGACACCGAGAAAGAGGTCGACCTGCTGATTGCCTCGGCGAATGCCAACGCTGACGTAGTGACCGCGGTCATCGTCGGCAACGAAACCCTGCTGCGCAAAGAGGTCACCGGTGCGCAACTGGCCAGGCTGATTAACAAGGTCAAAAGCCAGGTCAAACAGCCCGTCACTTACGCCGACGTCTGGGAGTTCTGGCTCAAGCACCCGGAAATCGCCCCGGCGGTCGACTTCCTGACCATCCACTTGCTGCCGTACTGGGAAGATAATCCCTCGAACATCGACGCGGCCCTGCAGCATGTGGCCGAAGTGCGTCAGGTGTTCGGCAACAAGTTCGCACCCAAAGATGTGATGATCGGGGAAACCGGTTGGCCGAGCGAAGGCCGTCAACGTGAGACCGCCCTGCCRAGCCGGGTCAACGAAGCCAAGTTCATTCGCGGTTTTGTCGTGATGGCTGAACAGCAAGGCTGGCATTACAACCTGATCGAAGCCTTCGACCAGCCGTGGAAACGCGCCAGTGAAGGTGCAGTCGGTGGGTACTGGGGCCTGTTCGACGCGGATCGTCAGGACAAGGGCGTACTGGCAGGTCCGGTGACTAACGTGCCGTACTGGTCGCAATGGCTTGCGGTGGGTGGCTTGATTTTCCTCGGCACGCTGGTCCTCGGCGGTCGCGTTCGCAGCACTCGCGCGGCGCTGGTGCTGCCGCTGCTCGGTGCGCTAGCGGCTTGCTCGATTGGCGCGTGGGGTGACCTGGCTCGCGTTACCACCCGGTTTGCCAGTGAATGGTTGTGGGTGGCACTGCTGACGGCTTTGAATCTATTGGTGCTTGCGCATGCCGCGCTGACATTGAGCGCACGCACCGGGTGGCGTGAGCGGGCATTCAACGCGCTGGAACGTTGGGCTGGCTGGCTGCTCGTGACGGCGGGGTTTGCCGCGGCAGTGATGATGCTGGAGCTGGTGTTCGATCCGCGTTATCGCAGTTTCCCGAGTGTGGCGTTTATCCTGCCGGCACTGGTTTATCTGTGCCGCCCGGTGAACGCGCCCCGTCGGGAGACTGCGTTGCTGACCTTCATTATTGGCGCAGGCATTGTGCCGCAGCTGCTCCGTGAAGGTTTGCAGAACCAGCAGGCCTGGGGTTGGGCGCTGGTGAGTTTGCTGATGGTAGCGGCGTTGTGGCGCGGTTTGCGGGTTCGCAAGGCTTAAAATTTCAGCGCGTTTGCCGGCCTCATCGTCGGAACGCCGCCCGGAGCCGGCTCGCTCCTACAATTAACCGCGTTTCTGCTGAAGAACCCGGTCAATGTGGGAGCGAGCCTGCTCGCGAAGGCTGACTATCAGGCGCTGCGACTCTCCCGGACCAGACGCAACCCCGCAATCACCACCGCAAAAACAGCCAGCGTCGTGTTGTACAACGCCAACGCCGGAAACCCGAACACCAGCGCCAGCACCGCCAGCCACCACCCTGCCCGACCCGGCAGAACGAAGCCAAGCACGGCTGCCACGATCGCCGCCCAGCCCAACACACTGAAGTGAATCATCAAGCCCAGGTTCGAACGAATCGCACACTCCCAGCGACTCGCCTCGTCCACGCAGAGGCCCACCCACTGCGCATCCTCCATGAAGCCATAACGCGCACCGTAACTGGCGGCCAGCCATAAAGGCAGCAAAACGAGCAGCAAAACCACGGGCAGACGGCGGGGCATGAAGCACTCCAATAGGCGAAAACGGCGGCCAGCTTAATCCCCCCACAGTGGGATGCAAACGTGAGCAACATAAATCTGGTCAGGAAATCTCTGCAAAGTGTATCGTCCAGCTACTATTACCGGAAATCAGCCTCTTTGGTGCCGATGCGTGGCACTTTGGCGCAACCCCGATGGTCATAGCCTGCGAACTTCATTCGGCACCTTCTTCTAAGGGATCTAGTCATGCTCCGTTCCTTGCGCTTCGCCGCCCTTTTCGGCGGCCTTATATTGAGTGCGTCCGCACTGGCGGTTGATGTCGACGCCGCCAGTTATGGCTACCCCTTGACCAACCCGTTCGAGGCGACCATCGCCACGACACCTCCAGACC
>NZ_JBFUKU010000412.1:0-3723 GCF_056400685.1 Pseudomonas sp. P5_A12
GGCAGGCACAGCCCAAGCCAAATGCAAAGATGTAGATCTTCTTCACGTTGACGCCCATCAACTGCGCCGCATTACRGTGTTGCGCGGTGGCCCGAACAGCTCGGCCCAGGAAGGTGTTTTGCAGAAACCAGTGCAACCCGGCGACCAGAACCAGAGACATCACGAAGGTGATCAACTGACCACTGCTTGCGCGAAAGGCGCCCACGCTGACAGTGCCGGTGCCAAAGCTGACGTTCTGCACAGTCATGACGTCAGCACCGAAGATCAAGAGCGCGCCATTCATCAAGGCGATTGAGACACCTACTGTCGCGAATATCTGGATATGTCCTTCGGCGCTGAGCAATGGCTGAATGATGAACCGCTGCATCGCGGCCCCAGCGGCAAAYAAAATGATCGTTGTGGGAATGATCGCTACATAGGGGTGAATCCCAAAGTGTGCGTTCATCAAATACACCGCATACAGGCCTATCATCAAAAACTCGCCATGGGCGAAGTTGACTACCCTGACAATACCGAAAATAAGCGTCAGACCTATGCTGATAATGGCCAATGTGCCACCGAGCAATAGGCCGTTCAAAAGAAGTTGGATGAAAATTTCCACGGTTTGCGCCCTCCTGCGAGCGAACGAATCCGTGAAGCTCAACTATCGAGCTTCAACTGGATTACAGGCTTCAGGGTTAGTTGGAAAAGCGGGCTGTGGTCACTGCCGCTGCTTCGGGGTAAACGGTTTTCAGCACCCCGTCTTGCCACTGCATGATTGCCGTATTGGCTCGCTGGTTTTGCCCGTTATCACCGAACCTGGCTCCGATGCCTGCTGCTGTTCCACCGACAGGAATATCCACACTCGCGATCGATGCGCGGATCGCATCGGCCTCCAGCGACTCACTTTTTTCCATGGCGTCGAGGAAAACTTTCGCACCGACATAGTTGATCAGACTGTGACCTGAACGCGGCTCGCTGCCAAAACGTTCTTTGTAAGCTTTGGCGAACGCGCCGATACCTGGAGCGCCCCTTTCATTGGTTTGAAACTGAGGAAAATCCACGTCCAGAATGCCTTCCATATTTTCAGCACCCACCACTGCTACGGTGTCCTGCATGGAATATCCGCCTCCCGCACCGACTACTGCTCTGGGCTTGAAACCGGCTTCACGGATCTGGCGGAAAAACAGTGTGGTGTCGTTCTGGTAGCTGGTTTGCAATACCACGTCCGCTTGCGCACCTTTCAGGCGCAGGATAAGCGATGAGAGGTCCACGGCTTTTGCCGAATAAGGAAGCACCTCGACCACGTTCAGCCCTTGCTCTTGAGCAAGTTTTTTTTGGAACCCGGCGATGGTAGTGCCGTACAACGCATCCTCATGGATGATGGCTATCTTGAGTTGCTTGGGGTCGATCTTGAGGGCGGGAGCTACAAGTTGAGTTATCGCGGTGATGGTCCCTTCAGCGAAGTTCCTCGCAGTTGGATTGCTACGCAGTACGTATTTGAGGTCACGCTCGGTGATGTTGTCGGAGACCGCACCGAGCTCAAAATACGGCACACCGGCTATTTCGGTAACCTGCGTAGCAGCGAACGATAGCGCCGAGGAATAACTGCCGAACACGGCAGTGACATTTTCAACAGAAGTCAGTTTACGGGCGGCACCTACAGCTTGCCCTGCGTCAACAGCATCGGCTTTGAGCAGTTTGATCTGTTCGCCTTTCAAGCCTCCCGCTGCGTTACGTTCTGCAACCGCTATTTCGAGGCCGCGATAGCTTTCATCGCCGAGTAAAGCCAGAGAACCACTGAGGGGATAGAGCGCACCGATTTTGATGTCCGCATGTGCGGCGATTGAAGTACTCAGGGAAAGCACGACGCAGGCGATTTTAACCCAGTTTTTTGTACTCATTGTTATCTCCTGGTTTGGCGTCAGCGCACTGGGCCACCCATAGCTGGATTTTCTTTTTATTGTCCCGAATGATGATCCGTGCCGAGCACTGACCACGTCAGGTTTGCAGGCGACTCCAGAACACTCGGAGCGTTCGAAACCACCGTTGCGAAGATTAAGGCTCGGCGAGATTTGATTGATATAGCTAGAAAATCACACCTGCTTTGAATTTTTGGCACAGGTGGATGGCACGTACCTATAGGTGATCGTGCTTGTACCGTGAGGACATAGGCACTATGTCAGCAGGCCATCATCTGCCCGGAGCAAGAGCGTTGCCCCCGTTATCCCCGATAACCCTGGTCGAGAGTGACCTGATGATGAATGCATTGACCCAAACCGTTGGCGAACTGGACCTGGGCACGTTCATCCAGCTGCGCCGGGAAATCCTCAAGAACCCTGAATTGGGGGCTCACACCCCGCTGACTGCCGAGTTGGTGGCAAGCAAGCTCGAAGACTGGGGCTAGGACGTTCATCGCGGTATCGGTGGCCATGGAGTGGTTGGCGTACTCCGTCTTGGTACCGGCACTCGCCGATTGGGCCTTCGTGCCGACCCATGTTAGAAATATTCTTGATGTTAGCTTTACCTGAACACCGGAGATTTCGAACCAAAAACCGTAGGCATTAAAATCAAGGTGCTGCACCTTGAACCTCCTCTGCTTTCTAGGCTTGCACCGCTGACTGACTGCGTGAGCCGGGCCCAAGCCCGAAGAAGCGATGCCTACTTTCAACGGCACTGCATCAGCACAGTTGTGTGGTGAGCAGCGCCATTCGTTACCTCTCTGAGCTATACCGCTATTCGCAGTACACCTCCATAGCTCGTCAGTTGGCACTCGATGTGTGACTACCTTTTCCGCCCGAATTGAGGAATCTCCAAACCCAGGCTTTCACGCAAGGTCGTACCTTCATACGCCCTGCGGTACACACCGCGCTCTTGCAATAGCGGTATGACCTCGTTGGTAAAGCGGTTGAACTGCTCCGGGTGCCCGATGTATATGTTGAAGCCATCCACCGCTCGAGCTTCGAACCAATCAGTTATCTTCTGCGCGACAGTCTCAGCCGCTCCGACGAAGGCACCCGGGCGCAGCTGTCGACCGAACTCTACGGCCTGGCGCAGCGTGAAATTTTTCTCACGTGCCTGATCAGCGATACGTTTGGCAGCGGTGAAAAAGCTGCTGCGCGCGGACTCCAGGCTCTCCTGAGGGAACGGAGCATCGAGGTCATACTGGCTGAAGTCATGCCAACCGAAGTTGCGACCAAACTCCTTCAGCGCGAGCTCAAAGCTATGATCGGTCTGATGGTAGTGCTGCTCGATTTCACGAGCATGCCCATCGGTGTCACCCACATAGATTTCGGCACCGGGCATTACCAGTAATTGCTCAGGATCGCGGCCAAGTCGTACCGCCCTGCCCTTGATATCGCGGTAGAAAGCTTGGCCTTGCTCGATGCTAGCGGCATGGGTGAAGACCACATCTGCAGTGGCGGCGCCCAGATCGCGGCCCTGTTCCGAATCGCCGGCCTGGAAGATCACCGGCTGGCCTTGATGTGAGCGTTGAATGTTCAGCGGGCCGACCACAGAGAAGTGTTCGCCCTTGTGATTCAGACTGTGCAGTTTGCTTGGGTCGAGAAACTGGCCCGTGACCCTGTCGCGCACGAACGCATCCTCTTCATAAGAGTTCCACAGTCCCTGGACAACCTGGACGTGTTCGGCCGCCCGACCGTAGCGGGTGTCGTAATCGTAATGCTCGTCGCGACTGTAATTGCCAGCGGTGCCGGCATCTCCGCTGGTGACGACGTTCCAGCC
>NZ_JBFUKU010000413.1:0-3717 GCF_056400685.1 Pseudomonas sp. P5_A12
ATCTGGTACGTGAAGGTTCACCCGAAAGCAGCCGGATCGAACTGGTTCCGATTACCCCCAAACTTGTGGCTATTGAGGCAGCCGCCAACCGGTCGAATGTTGTTGCGCCGGAGCTACTTGGCTACCAGCCAGCAGAGTACAAGATCGGTGCCGGTGATCTGATCTACATCACTGTCTGGGACCACCCAGAATTAACCGCACCGTCAGGTGGGCAGCAACCAATTGAAGCGAACGGACGCGTGGTCCGCCCGGACGGTAGTCTTTTCTACCCATATGTTGGGACGATCGAAGCTGCTGGTAAAACCATCGAAAATCTACGTTCGACCATCGCTATTCGCCTGGCCAAGGTGCTCGCTGAGCCCCAAGTGGATGTCAGCATCGTGCGCTTTGTCAGCCAGAAAGTGATTCTCTCCGGCGCATTCGTCAAGCCCGGCCAATTACCCATCACCAACTCTCCTCTCAGTCTTCTGGAGGCAATTGGGCAAGGCGTAGTGCAGCCCGAATCTGCCGATATTTCTGGACTAGTGCTCAAGCGTGACGGTCGCGAATACGTAATCGATCTCGATACGCTCAATCGCAAGGACTCAAAACTTCTCACCCTCTACCTGAAGGACGGTGACCAACTGCACCTACCTTACAATGACCAGAAAAAGGTTTATGTGCTGGGTGAGGTTACCGCGGCGCGCGCCCTTATCTTCAAGGGCAGCAACATGAACTTGACTGATGCCCTAGGCAGTGTTGGCGGATTGCGCCAGGAAACGTCCAGCGGCAAAGAGGTTTACGTGATCCGTGGGGTAGAGAATCTAGCGGATGAACCGGTCAAGGTGTTCCAGATTAACATCAAATCGCCTTCGGCCTTCGCCCTTGCCCAGCACTTCAAGTTGCAACCGCAGGATGTTGTCTACGTCGGCGCGGCCGATGTCACACGCTGGAACCGCTTTATCAGCCAGGTATTCCCCTCGGCTAACCTGTTGCGCACGGGTGTCGGTATTCAAGATGACATGGGCAACAACTAAGAACTGGTATTCTTGTGAAATTTCTGCGACTGGCCGCTCTATCGGCGGCCTCCTTGTTGGTGACCGCCTGCAACCCGTTGATGACCGCCTCCCTGGACACGCTCAAGGCCGCTTTCGTAGGACCTGAGCCCCTGGATCTCACCCGCCAACAGGTGGATGAGACTCCGTACTACCAGATCACCATCGCGACACCTACGGGTGAAGCCGTGATGGCGTTGGTGCGTCTGCAGGATGGTGTTGGATTCTGGATGGCCTCAAGTCGCCAGATCCTGATGCTTGAGGATGGCCTGGCCATCCGCAGTGTCGGTTTCAACGACAACCTGGATGGCACCCGCTTTGAGGGTGAGTCCCCCTTCAAGATAGGTCTGCACCGGATTCCCAATGGGCTGCAAACCCGTCGCCAAGTGGACTTCACTGATGGTTATCGAATGGGTGTCATCCTCACTAGCCGCTTTGAGAAGAAAGGCCTGGAGACCGTACATATTCTCGACCGCGACGTGGAGTTGTTGCGCGTGGACGAAGAGATCGTAATGGACGGCCTGGGCTTTACTGCGCGGAACCAATATTGGGTCGACCCTGCCGACGGCTTCATCATGGCCAGTGTTCAGCACCTGACCCCCGAATTGCCCCTACGCATTGTTCAAGTGCGCCCGAATAAGCCGGTAGTGCAATGATTTTTCGTTCTTCCTGGCTGCTTTTCTGCAGCCTGTTCATGACGTTTGCCGTAAATGCCGAATCGCTGGTGACTGTGCAGGGAGATGCCGCCAAACCCGGGCGTTACACCTTCGAGCAAGGTTATCGCCTGCATGACGTGTTGTTGCCGGCCCAGGTGAACCCAAAGGCGTATCTGCTGGGTGCCGCCTGGTTGCATGTGCCGCTGCATAACGCGCAGGAACGCCTCAAGGTGGGCGTGCTTTTCGATCTGGAAACTGTGCGCAGCAACGCCCTGCAGGATAACCAGACCGGGTTGGCGGCGCTGGCCGCGCGCCTCATTGACAAGGTGCAGGCCATGCCAGTGACCGGGCGCAGGGTCGCCCAACTTGACCCGGTGCGGGTTGAACTCAACCGTCGGGACAATCCCTACCTGAGCAACGGTGATGTGCTGCTTTACCCTGCCCGCCCTGCCACCGTGCGGGTTGTGGGCGCAGTGCTGGGCGAATGTGAATTAGCGCACCAATCCTTGCAGGCGGCCATCAGTTATTTGAAGGGCTGCCCACGTGACCCGGATGCCGACGCCGACCTGCTCTTCGTGATTCAGCCTGATGGACGCGTTTTCCAGGAGGGGGTGGCGCTGTGGAACGAAACCCAATCAGTTCCTCCCGCGCCGGGAGCGCGAATTTACGTGCCCGTGCGCAGCAGTGCCAAGGGTGATCCCACACCGGACCTGAATACTGAACTGGCCGCCTTCATCGCCACCCAGCCCCTGCTGGAGGTGAAGCCATGAAATATCACTTGATCCCTTGCTTGTTGATCGGTTGCAGCACCTGGGCGGTGGCGGAGCCACGCTACACACAGAGTGATTTTGGTGGCGTGGGTCTGTTGCAAACTCCTACCGCACGCATGATGCCCGCGGGCGAGCTGTCGGTGACCGCCAGCCGTACCGATCCTTACAGTCGTTACAGTGTGTCCTTCCAGCCATTCGATTGGCTGGAGGGTTCGTTCCGTTACACCTCGATCAGCAACCGCGATTATGGTTCGGAGGCGTTCAGCGGCGACCAGAGCTATAAGGACAAGGCGATCGACGGCAAGGTGCGCCTGCTCGAAGAAAGCCACTGGATACCGCAGGTGGCATTGGGTGCACGAGACATCGGTGGTACCGGTCTGTTCTCCAGTGAGTATTTTGTTGGCAACAAACGCCTTGGCGATTTTGACTTGAGCCTGGGCCTGGCATGGGGCTACATCGGCAATCGTGGCGATATCGACAACCCATTGGGTTGGGTCGACGACAAGTTTGATCAGCGCCCCACCTCCAACCAAGCGGGTGACTTCAACGGAAACCAGTATTTCCGCGGCTCGCCCTCCTTCTTCGGCGGCGTAAACTACCAGACGCCCTGGGATCCGCTGTCTGTGAAACTGGAGTACGAAGGCAACGACTACCAGCACGAGCCCCAGAACAATAACCAGGTCCAGGACTCCCCATTCAACCTCGGCTTCGTCTTCAAAGCCGGCGATTCGGTCGACCTGAGTGCCGCCTGGGAACGCGGCAACACCGCCATGTTCGGCATCACCCTGCACACCAACTTCGCGACGCGCAAGGCTCCCGTCAAGAGTTACGACCCGAAGCCCGAAGCCGTGCCGGAATTCAAACCGACAGTGGCTCCCGCCGACGTGGAATGGGCCGGTGTAGCCGAGCGTTTGCACAACAACGCAGGCTATCGGGTGCAGCGCATCACCCAGCGCGATTCCGAACTGGTCGTCTATGGCGAACAGGACCGCTATTTCTATACGCCGAAGGCGGTTGGCCGGGCCTCGCGCATCCTCGATAACAGTGTTAGCGACAAGATTGACTGGTTCACCGTGGTCGACACGCGCTACAGCCTGCCGATCGAGGAAGTCAGCCTGCCACGGGATACCTTCCGTGAAGTGGTCCAGGAGGACCGACCGGTGAAAGACCTGCGCCGGGTCACCGAGATGAATGTGGCACTTCCGCAACAGGAAAAGACCCTGTTCGAGCGCAAGCTCGATCCGCTCAACTATGGCC
>NZ_JBFUKU010000414.1:0-3709 GCF_056400685.1 Pseudomonas sp. P5_A12
GGCGGCATAACATTCAACTAAACAGTTGGATGTTATACCGTCATCGCGAGCAGGCTCGCTCCCACATGGGAAAAGCGAGGTCAGATCAGAGACCGTAGCTCATCAATCGCGCGTAACGACGGGCCAGCAGCGCGTCATTGTCGAACTTCTTCAACATCGCCAGTTGCGAGGTCAGCTCGGCACGGATCGATGCCGCCGCAGCCGCTGGATTGCGGTGTGCGCCGCCCAATGGCTCGCTGATCACCTTATCCACAATGCCCAGGCCTTTCAGGCGCTCGGCGGTGATGCCCATGGCTTCTGCGGCATCCGGCGCCTTATCGGCGGTTTTCCACAGGATCGATGCGCAACCTTCCGGCGAGATCACCGCGTAGGTCGAGTACTGCAGCATGTTCAGTTGATCGCAAACGCCGATGGCCAGAGCACCGCCGGAACCACCTTCACCAATTACGGTGGCGATGATTGGGGTTTTCAGGCGAGCCATGACACGCAGGTTCCAGGCAATCGCTTCGCTCTGGTTACGCTCTTCAGCGTCGATACCAGGGTAGGCACCCGGGGTGTCGATGAAGGTCAGGATCGGCATTTTGAAGCGTTCGGCCATTTCCATCAGGCGGCACGCCTTGCGGTAGCCTTCCGGACGCGGCATGCCGAAGTTGCGGCGAACTTTCTCGCGCACTTCACGGCCTTTCTGGTGACCGATAATCATCACCGGCTGGTCGTCCAGACGAGCGATACCGCCAACGATGGCCGCGTCATCGGAGAAGTGACGGTCGCCGTGCAATTCGTCGAACTCGGTGAAGATGTGTTCGATGTAGTCCAGGGTATATGGACGTTTCGGGTGACGCGCCAGACGTGCGATCTGCCAGCTGGTCAGCTTGCCGAAGATGTCTTCGGTCAGGGTGCTGCTTTTGTCCTGCAGGCGGGAAATCTCATCGCCGATATTCAGCGAATTGTCGTTACCGACCAAGCGCAACTCTTCGATCTTGGCTTGCAGGTCGGCGATCGGCTGTTCGAAATCTAGAAAATTCGGGTTCATAGGCGTCCGTCTTGGGTCGACGTCCAAGAGAGCTTGGGCCGGCCGGTTGTCTATTCGCGCCCTACCTTAAGGGAGAGGCGCGTTCAGGTCGAGATTAAAAATTGGGTCGAGATCAGGGGCAGCTCTTAATCACAAGAATGCCACCTGACCGTCAACGGTATTGGAGGAAGACGTTGTCTCTCCCGAACTGGTCACGCAAGGCTTGAATCAACGCATCCGCCGGGTCGATTCGCCAGGTCTCGCCGAACTGCAGCAAGGCCTTCGCATCGGGGCTCGTGTACTCCATGGTGATCGGGCACGCGCCGCGGTGACGTTTGAACAATTCACCCAGCCAGCGTAGCTGATCGTTCTTCAAATCCTTGGTCTGCAGCTTCAGCCGCAGGCTTTCGGCCAGGTTGGTGCGTGCATCTTCCATGCTCATCACCCGCTTGACCCGCAACTTCAGGCCGCCGGAGAAGTCGTCATTGCTGACTTCACCTTCGACCACCACCATCGCGTCAGTCTGCAACAGCGACTGTGCAGAATGGAATGCCTCGGCAAACAGCGACGCCTCGATCCGTCCGGAGCGGTCATCAAGGGTGATGAACCCCATCTTGTCGCCCTTTTTGTTCTTCATCACCCGCAGGGCGATGATCATGCCGGCGACGGTCTGGGTGTCGCGTGCCGGCTTCAGATCGATGATGCGCTGACGGGCAAAGCGACGGATTTCACCTTCGTACTCGTCAATCGGGTGACCGGTCAGGTACAGGCCCAGGGTGTCTTTCTCCCCTTTCAGCCGTTCCTTGAGCGTCAGTTCCTTGGCTTTGCGATGACTGGCGTAAACGTCCGCGTCCTCCTCGACAAACAGCCCGCCAAACAGGTCGGCATGGCCACTGTCCTGGGTGCGTGCAGTTTGTTCAGCGGCCTTGATCGCCCCTTCCATCGCGGCCAGCAGCACCGCGCGATTCTGGTCGATGCTCGCCTGATAAGCTTTCGGCTCGTCATGGAAATAAGGCCCCAGACGATCCAGCGCACCGCTGCGGATCAACCCGTCCAGGGTTCGCTTGTTGATACGTTTGAGATCGACACGGGCGCAGAAATCGAACAGATCCTTGAACGGCCCGTCCTGGCGCGCCTCGGTGATCGCTTCCACCGGACCTTCACCCACGCCCTTGATCGCGCCGAGGCCGTAAATAATCCGGCCTTCGTCATTCACCGTGAACTTGAACTCGGAGGCATTCACATCCGGTGCGTCGAGACGCAGCTTCATGGTGCGAATTTCTTCGATCAAGGTCACGACCTTGTCGGTGTTGTGCATGTCCGCCGACAGCACAGCCGCCATGAATGGCGCAGGGTAATGCGTTTTCAGCCAGGCTGTCTGGTACGACACCAGGCCATACGCAGCGGAGTGAGACTTGTTAAAACCGTAACCGGCGAACTTCTCTACCAGGTCGAAAATGTTACCGGCCAGGTCGGCATCGATATTGTTGGTCGCGCAACCTTCAATGAAGCCGCCGCGCTGCTTGGCCATTTCTTCGGGCTTTTTCTTACCCATGGCACGACGCAGCATGTCCGCACCACCGAGGGTGTAGCCGGCCATGACCTGGGCAATCTGCATCACCTGTTCCTGATACAGGATGATGCCGTAAGTCGGTGCCAGTACTGGTTTAAGGCCTTCGTACTGGTAATCCGAGTGCGGGTACGCGAGTTCAGCGCGACCGTGCTTACGGTTGATGAAGTCGTCCACCATGCCCGATTGCAATGGGCCCGGACGGAACAGGGCTACCAGTGCGATCAAGTCTTCCAGGCAGTCGGGCTTGAGCTTTTTGATCAGCTCCTTCATGCCTCGGGATTCGAGCTGGAACACCGCCGTGGTTTCGGCTTTTTGCAGCAGCGTGTAGGTCGGCTTGTCGTCCAGCGGAATGAACGCGATGTCCAGTGGCGGCTGATCGACCTTGGCGCGGTCACGGTTGATGGTTTTCAGTGCCCAATCGATAACCGTCAGGGTTCGCAGACCGAGGAAGTCGAACTTCACCAGACCGGCCGCTTCAACGTCATCCTTGTCGAACTGGGTCACCAGACCGTCACCGGCCTCGTCGCAATAAATCGGCGAGAAATCAGTCAGTTTGGTCGGCGCAATAACCACACCACCGGCGTGTTTACCGACGTTACGCACAACGCCTTCGAGCTTGCGGGCCATTTCCCAGATTTCGGCGGCTTCTTCATCGACCTTGATGAAGTCACGCAGGATCTCTTCCTGCTCATACGCCTTTTCCAGGGTCATGCCGACTTCAAACGGAATCATCTTCGACAGACGATCCGCCAAACCGTAGGACTTGCCCTGCACCCGCGCCACGTCCCGGACCACAGCCTTGGCCGCCATGGAACCGAAGGTGATGATCTGGCTTACCGCGTTGCGACCGTATTTTTCGGCCACGTATTCAATCACCCGATCGCGTCCGTCCATGCAGAAGTCGACGTCGAAGTCGGGCATCGATACCCGTTCCGGGTTAAGGAAACGTTCGAACAGCAGGTCATATTCCAGCGGATCGAGGTCAGTGATCTTCTGTACATACGCCACCAGCGACCCGGCACCCGACCCCCGACCCGGACCTACCGGCACGCCGTTACTCTTGGCCCACTGGATAAAGTCCATCACGATCAGGAAGTAACCGGGGAAGCCCATCTGGATGATGA